>JBIIJL010000108.1:0-5251 GCA_044233795.1 Legionella sp.
CATTGCCACTAACTGCTTGCATGTATAAGGGGATGCCAGCCTGATTTTCTGTAATGAGACTCAATACAACCTGGTTTAAGTCGGGACGATGGTCACGGCTATATCCTCGCGTGATGTGAATCGCTTGTGAGTCAATATCGCGCTCATATTGTCCATCTAAAGTGATCTAGTCTTTGCACTTCAAAACGTGATGCATCCATTTCTACCTTCCAAAAAGCAGTAATAGATCAAAATCAGATCCACGTGTCAATATTTTTTTTAAAAAAAATTAATTTAGAAAGTTACTGCGGAATGACAGATCAAAGGTGATTTGTGTTTTATTAATCAATAATGGTATAATATGGCTCATCTTGATCTGACACAAGTCTTTAGAGGGGATAATAGTGTTTCAATACAACCGTTTTTGGCATTTCTGGTTTCAGTTAAATAATCGACATTACTTTAGAGCTTCCTTAGCATCCTTAGTAATTTCCTTGCTCCTTATTCCAGCAGCCGTATTTTTTCCACCATTATGGGGGCTGGTTGTCGCGCTTCCTCTGATTGTAGGTGGGACAATTGCTTTACTTACTCAACTCTCAAATTTTTTCTATAACAGACAAAATCAGCAATTAACACAGCTTAAGGCAGAAACTGCTGATGAAGCTTTAAAAGAAGAAATTGATTTATATCTAAACCGCCGTGTAGTTTGCCCTCAAGAGTTACTTGCCGGAGCTCATTTAAACTTACCTCATGATAAACCAAAAATGAAAGCAGCTGTAGCAAATACACCTCTGGTTTTCGACACTGAAGATACATTAAATATCACCAAAGTTTCACAAGCCATCCCTCGCCGTAATTCTGCAGTTAAAGCAATAAGCGCATCCAATCAATTATATGTAAAAACTGTTGCAGCTAAAGATGGTCTTTCGGAAGTGGCGGCTCGTGAAATGGCTGAGATTCTTGGATTTGGAGGCTTGATTCCATCAAATACGATTGCAGGAACGGATGTATTGCATGCCCATGAGAATGAGCCTTCTATACCTAATGCAGGTTTAGTTCTTTCACGACAAAAAATAAGGGAATTAATAGATGAGAGAATAGGGGAGTCACCTGAAAAAAATATAAAAAATAGTCCAGGAGTACAAAATGCAGTTGCAAAGTACGTATTTAATTTAAAAACTGCAGCTTATCGAACTAAAGCGAAAAAAGAGGAGCAATTTAAGTTATTACATGTCCAAAAACTTATGCCTAATGCTATAGACGGACTACAAGTTTATACACAATTACTTAATGAGCCTATTGTTCTGCCATTGCAATCAGCTCTTGATGGTTTAACAGAATCACAAAAAAGAGACCAACGTGCTTTGGCTGGAAAAATAGTACAAAAAATCAATCTTGTTTCATTTCAAGAAAATTTCTTATTACATCTTATCTTAGGTTCTCAAGACGCTAATCCTGGAAACACCCTATTTGCTGAAGGTTCAAATGATTCAACAATACTTCATAGTATTGACCACGAAAGGATTATGCCGGAAGACAATTACAATATTACAAAAAAAATTCCTCTTGAAGGTGGAGTGAATCCTGCAAGCTTGACTGAAAAAGATATTGAGAATGTATTTCCTATTCGTTTATGGTTAGCTGGTTTACCACAAGCAAATGTTCCATTCACCAAGGAAGTTATAGAAAAGGCTCTTGATTCCCTAAATCCTGAACGTTTACTGGCTTATCACCACCAGAAAAAACTTTTTTCACCTGCAGCGGTAGGGGCGCAGTTAGAAAGAATACTCTTAATTAAAAATGCATTTGAAGAGGAAATTAAAAAATCTCAAATTACTTTAACCCCTAAGCAGTTATTTTTAAAACTTATAAACAATCATCCTACTTATATTTTCTTAAAAAACGAGCTTCAATTAAGTGAATTATCTACGTTTATGCTATTAGGTCAAATCCCAGAGGGAGCGGATATGAGCTTATTACGACACCCATTGCAATGGTTCCCAATGCTAGGAGTGCTGATAGAGTGGATCCAAAATGAACAGCAAGGTCGCCCTGCTTTATCCGAAGAAAGCTTTAAAAGTTCTCATGCGCGTCATGCATTATTTTATACCGTCGCTAGACAACAAAAAATGGCAGAAGGGGCAAATAAAGCAGGCTTAGATATTTTGAATGAAACCTCCGCACATGTTGGCTTGAATTAATTTCACAATTTCTTTTATTTGGCCTGAATGTGAAGCTCAGGTCAGATAAAAGCTCATTTTTAAACTAACGCCTAGACGCTTGTATCGGTAAATTATTACAGCTAGCTCTTAGTTTTTTGAAATTTACTGATAGTGAACTATTGGAGGCTCCTGCACAACAAGCTTTTCAAATAAAAACTGTAAGTGGTAGTATGCACCTGAAAGATGCGGCTCAGGGAGGTTGTTTTTCTGAAGTAAAACAGCATGTTGAACTTACAAGTAGGGCACAAACAGGCTCAACAAGTGATACTGTGGTAGCTTTAAGATGGGCCGTATTGAAAAAAAATACTGATATTGTGAGCCTCATATTAAGTTTCGGTAATGTTGATGTAAACCAACCAGATAGATTATCCAAAGATACTTTATTGCATATAGCTGCCCAGAATTCCGATCTGCCAACAATGCAGGTACTTGCTGCTGCTGGGGCAGATATGCAATTAAGAAATTTGCGGGGTGAAACTCCCCTTGAAAATTCTACGAAGGCATTTAATGAATATGCTTCTTTCGTTTTGGGAAGTGGAACACAAACGAATATTGCGAGTATGTGAATGTAAGGGAACTGTTGAAACAGCACTAGTCACAATATTTGAGCTTTAGCTATTTTAGGTACTTTAGGTGAGGTAGTGCGAGAAATTCATAGTTTCAATAAACACCCCTATTTTGAGTTTTGTTTCCCCAACCAAATTGTTTGATAATTTCACTTGATGGAACCATGAAAAAAGTTCTAAGATCGTCCACGATGGGGAGCCACACCACATAAGGGTTGTGGCGAATCACACCGAAATTCTGAAATTCTCATGTAGAAGCAATGTAGAAAATTCATCAGCATGATTTCAAATAAAAAACAAATTTGAAAGCCTCTTTTCTCCAATCCATCACCTGCCCATGTTTTGATATTGACCAATATTGATGTATAATAAACGAACACAATTTGTCTTGATAGAGGTTATAATGCCTAACGGGTATATTCCAGCTCAAATACAGGTCGAGTATATTAGCGAAGTAGCAACGGATGTTGAAACACTGCAAGAAGCTCATGTTGCGCCAGATCTTCCTATCCAATTGGTTGATAGAAATAAATTTATCGAATTACTCCGTGAAAGACGAGGGGGCATTTTGTCCCACGAAGATCTCCAGTTCTGGGATACTCTGTTTGGTAATTGCCCACATCGCAATCCCGTTATACAGGGCATGGATAACCCACATGTACGTTACTTAACGATAGACTCATGTGAAAAAATTCTAAAACATCGAGTGCAATTCATTAGTGGTGTTGATTTTCAACACTTGCCGTCAGGATTCCTGTTGACTAAAAATCCTATAGGGGGCGGTGTGTGTGATGTGCTGCATTACAGTGAATACTATGCCCAATTTCAACCTAAAGACGACAACAATGTTTTAGCCTTAACGTTGATGACCCAAGATGAATTGACTGCGGCATCAGTGGAAGAGTCACCTTTTAGTGGACCACAAGCTGCCTGGTATGATTTTCTTCAAAGCAAACGCATTTCACCATCGGGGGTTTATTGTACTGCATTGCAGTTAACGGATGCCTTTATTCGTTTTTCAAATATCATTCAAGAGATGGGACTTAATTATTATCAGCCTGATTTTGCTAGAAACTTACTACTAGAAACAGGAAATCCCATCGTGTTACTTGGGCATTGGGAAACGGTTTTATCCAATCCTCGTTTGAAGGCTGCTGATGTAAATAAGCAATGGCAAGGCCTCCCTCAATTACCTTTAATGAAAAGTCATGAGGCGATCCGTGCCATCACTGATTATGCGCGTGATCAACGTCCATGTGGATTTATTCGGCCAGATATGGAATTGAATCAAGAAGGTTTTGAATTTAGATCGGAATATGGATTTCGACCAAAAGATGATTTTAAAACGATATCTGGCGAAAACATAGCTTCTTTTTGGCGGTACATTGCTTATCAACCGAAGCGTAATTCCATTGAGTTTTATGAAAAAGCATTGGCTCGTCTAAGTCAGCTAACATTGAGTCGTGGAACGCGAGAACAGATGATTCAAATATTAGCCGTCAGTACAGTACGAGATAATCACTCAGCAGAAAGTCTGAGCGACGAAGAACAGGAATTAAAGGCATGGGATACATTGTGTCATGTCATTGAAGTAGGTCCTTTTGGGATTAGAGCACGAGAATACACTGACGGTGTAGTGAGTCGTTTACATGCACTTCCTGAACAACCGAATATTGCTTTTTTAGAAAGCACCGCTCAACATATTAAAGACCAAGTAATACATCAGCATTATTTAGTTATTTTATCAAATAGATTAAGTTTGCTAGTTACAAATCTCCGTAGTTCTCTTTATCATGGCGCAAAATTTTATTTTATAAATCGTACATGGCAAAAACTTAGCATTAACGAATACGTTGTGTTGCAATATGATTTTTATAGATTAGTGGGTGGAATACACGCTGTAGAAGGCATTGATGATGTCTTTAGAAATCCAGATCCTGCGCTTTCACCCAAATTTACTTTACTTGCTCCTCATTTAAGTACATTTAATCTTCTCACTATTGATGATATCACTCAGGCTTTAGCCATGTGGCCTACAGTGCTGTCTAAAGAAACTCAGGAGCGATTATATTTTTGTTTTGATCTCTTCAATGACGCTCAAACAAATGATGGTTTGACACCCACAATACTGGCTGAACTGATTCAATATGTCAGTACTATTGAAATCGTTGAAGGTGACAATTGGCGATTAGTGCTTCTTGCTCACTTAAAACAATTTTCACCTTGTTTTGCTGATCAGTATTTTGAAAAAAAAGAAAAACAAATTCGTGATGTTTCTTTTGGCTTAACTACAGATCAAATCGCAAAAGTAAGAGCATGTTCTTTTCCCGACGCTGCGTGCACAGCTATCATTAGTCTTGAATCAGCAATTGTGCAACAAACCCCACCTCGGGTAGATGCCTATTTAGCACGTATCAATGATCAATTAGTTAACTTAAAACAAATTACCACGCCAGAGGATTTTATTCTATTCACAGAGCAATT
>JBIIJL010000027.1:0-25266 GCA_044233795.1 Legionella sp.
TCTCATCTGTTGAGCCCTCTGTTAATACTCGGTTGTATAATTCAATTGCACGTCCAACGTTTTGCTCGCCCCCTTGTCCAAGAGCCTCCATGCTGGCAAGTGCTATCATTGAAGGAACATGGTTGTGTATATTAACAGCATCCTCGTAGTATGTGCGCGAAAAATATGCTCCTGCTCGCAATGGATCTGAAAAGCCTTCTTCGGCATTTTTTCCGCTGAGTCCGTAGTAACACATCATGCCTAGGCAATACATTACTGGTCCAATATTATAAGCATCTTTTGTTAATTCTAAAATATTGGTAATATGTTCATTTTGTATAGCTTTATCTTCAATAGCACTGAGCCATTCACACAGATTTTCCATATCGCTAACATCGTCAGCCAAACATTTTGTAATGATTTCACTAACATTCATAATATTTCACCCCATGATTTACAAAAGAGATTTCCAATTGATGAAAATCGTCGTGAGTTGATGGTTTATCACTCAATCTTACAGTTGTTGTATTATACACGTGGTTTAAATAATGATCAATAAGAGGTGGAGACGAAGGTATAGTAGATTTGAGAATATACTATGATGGATTTGTATTGAAATTATTCAACAAGTCAGCGTTTGCGGAGTTGTTTTTTCATCGAGATCTTCGGTATACCGTTTTTGGTCTAATTTTATGTCGCGAAAATAAGAAAATGAAACATCCTTGTTTCTAATGAGGGGGCTCAGTTCTTTATCATGCAGGAGCAGGTGTTTTCCGTAAAACTTCAATTTCAGCATCTAATGATTTTTCTACCTTTCTGCTGAGTGCTTCTGATGTTGTTTCACCAAAGAAAGCATACTTATTGAAAGTATTGGTATTCTTCTTATCGCTAAACAAGGCGACGATAACAGCTCTACCCAATAATGCAGCCAATCCAACCCCTGTAAGGGCTATGAGGATATTTGCAAGCATTGGCTTCCATTTTGCTCTGTGGCCTTGCAAATCTTTGCTATGTTGAATGATGGTGTCCTTGAAATCCTTTTTAAACCTATCGAGTGCGTTAGCGTCTTTTTTATCAGCAGTGGTGTGTTCATCAGCTAGCTCAAGAATGAACGAGGTGAGTTTTTGTTCAAGTTGTTTTGCAAGACTCGCTAGAGTTTTCCCTTTGCTGTCAGTAGGGAGCATCTCGCTGTGTGAAGTCAGTGCGCTTATGCTTAAAAAGAGATCATCAAGCTTTTTATCCCTTTTTCTTCTGGTTTCAATTAATACGTCTATGTCTAAAAAAGAATCACAGATCGTGTCTTCAGGTGGGGTTCCCTGGTCTGGTAATCGTGTTTCTTTCTGTTCTGCGTACGTTCTTTTAAGATCATCCAGATCTATTGATTGAGCATCTTCATTCTTCGCAGAAAGGGCCTTATAGTAGTAATAAATCGCTTTTCCTAAATCGGCTCGAACCTCTGGGAACCCACTTTTGAAAATTTCCCCTAACATAAAATATGCTTTAGATTCACCTGCGTTTGCTGCCAAGATGAATGTTTTGATCATCTTAGGTGTATATTTTTTTGGGTCTAGCGTTGTATTATTAATATTCGAGAGCATACTATGATACAACAAAGCAAGTTCCAACATAGCCTTACCGTCCCCATAACGGCAAAGTGTTCTTAGATGATTTACTTGTTGTTGAGCGTTGTCCCTTTCCTGATATATAGTAACGAGTATTCGCAGGGCTTTTTTTGCGGCTTCTGGGCTTTCTACTGCTTTACTGGCGTTTTCCAACAGTCTAATTGCAGCATCCTCATCTACTTCAATATTATATTCACCATGAATGTATATTTCTGCCAGTCGTACCATAGCATCGGCACTTTTCAACTCGATGGCAGTGTTATACGCTTGAATAAATTGCGAATCATCCGCGTTTAGTCCGTGAGTAGCGGATTCCAATAGTCGAGCGCGAGCGAATGCCAACACAGCATCTTGTGTTTCATCCCCCTCAGACATTTCAAGCTTGCGTGCTAGCATTTGGCCAAAATCTCTAAGCTTAGTTGTGCCAAGCACGGTTTTGGTTAGGTTACTAAGGTCATAAGCAGCGGTTTGATCCCCATTCAATGCTCCAGATAATAGCCTTTTGATGTTTATATCTTTGTACTTGATAAGTGACTCAATCTCACGGGTTGCTAAGGCTCTCTCATCTCGTGTTCCTGTTTGTTGTACTGACTCGAAGAGTGTAATTGCCTCATCAACACTTTGATAGCCACCTTCCCCAATACCTATCATCTTGGCTAACTTCATCGTTGATGGAGTATGCTCATAATCCTCTACGGCCTGTTGGTAATAAGAGCGGGCTCTCCCTAGTCTTTGCTCTTCTCTAATCGCTACTCGCGCTTGGGCTTCTTCATCTGGTAAGTCTTCTGCGGTTTCTTCGCTGTCGGTTACTGGTTGAGTAGTTTCGACGCCATCGAGAATGACGTCTTCAATTAGTCCGAATTCATGCATCATGGCTAGGCAATACAGAGAAGATCCACTTTTACCGTGTGCTTTCACGGCGCCTAAGATTTCTTTAATCTGCTTGTGTTTTAATTCTTGAGTGTCGCGGGAATTTATTTCCATACACAACTGTTCCATTTGGTTAATGTTGACTTGCAAACATTCTTTAATGATTTTTTCAACTGTCATGTTATTTCATCCTATGATATTTTTTTACAAAAAGGGATTTCCGATTGATGGAAATTTTAATGAGCTTGTGCTTTCATCTCAGCTTCAAAACGACATATTGTACACAGAGTTTAAATTATAGTCAAGCATTAGGTGGAGGTAGGAGTCGTGTTGATTTGTAAATGCAATTTTATCAATCTGAATCTAAATGTTGTAATAACTTAGAATTCGCCGAGCTCTGATCGAAGCCGTCTCTCTTCATTGAGATCTTCGATGCGGCGCCTTCGTTCTAATTTTGTGGCTACACTTTGTTTGGATGAAATTTCTTCGAAATCTAAGGCTTTTTCTTCTTGAACGTCAGTTATATCAGACGGTTGGATTTTCAATGTCATTCTCCCTATGAACGGCCTATTCCATTTTAAACCACGCTTTGGCCACTAATTAAGAAAATAGCAGAAAATCTCTCTAAAAAATAGGTTAACTGACTTGATAGGTACATATATAGTGTTCTTGGAGCCAGTGAGTACGACACACCGAACTTGCCACTACATTTTTCTTCATCCTGATGCTGCTATTCCTGGCGGTGCTGGCTGTTGCACTTCAGCTTCTGATTCGCGTTTTGTTTTAATTTGTGTCATCTCTGTTTTAAAATCTGAGGCTGAACTTGCAGTTTTTTGCTTCTCTCTTGCAGTTGCTGCAGCTTCACTGGAAGCTACACTGTGCCTAATTGCTTGAAGGCGAGAAGGGCAGTCAGCAAACAGTTCAGCGGCGGTTTTATCCTTTCCATTTACCTTGATGGTGGTTTTGTCGTCAGGAAAGCCTGACTTAAGACAAGCCGCATAAGCTGCACGGCCAAGTTCCATCGCATGCTCTTGATTTTTGTGCTCAACTGTCATGGTGACCTTTGTATAGCCGCAAGCACGAAGCGCTTGCGGAATGGACATGATATCGGCTTCAGGATAGTTTTGACTGCTGTGATAATATAATGAATGCATCAACCGATTGGGTAGCTCCATGCTAAAGGAGCCGTCTTTGCCTGCGGTTAGTTTTTTACCGGTGCAGGATTCAATCGTTGTTAGATCTGTAAGTTTAATCCCATCAAATATAGCCCTGCAGGGGGTTTCTGTAATTTCAACCGAAACGCCTCTCGCTTGCTCTTTTAAGTGAAGCTCGTGTAAGCGGTTAATTTCATCTCTAAACGCAGTGTTCTTTTTGTTTTCATAAAGTTGAGCTAAAAACACCACTCGTAGATCTTCAACTTTTTGGGCTGCATGCATTTTTTCAATTGGCTCGTTGATGTCTTTTTCAAACTGCGTTAATTGTTCAGCGTGTTTGGTGTCAAGGGTTGAGAACATATCAAGTTTTATTTTATTAAGCTTCGCATCATCGCAATTGCAACTATGCTTCATAGCATTCTTGAAATTTTCATCTTGAAATTTGGCCTCCAGAGCTGTTTTCTCTGCCTTTTGCTGTTCTTTGATTTGCAGAATTGCCTCATTTCGAACATCATAGAGATAATCAACAAACTGACTGGCGGGGTAATGTTTTGTAGTGCTGTCGATGAGTGTTTTTAGATCAGTCAACTTATCCGTAAATGCTTGGCTAGCTTCACCAGTTCTGGTAGTTAATTGAAGAGCCTCAGCTATTCCCTGACTTGCTTCTGTGGCGGCATCGCTTTGGGCACTTAATAGTTGACTAATGGGTTGACCATCAACTTTCACTTCAGAAAATTCTGCAACTGTTCTTAAACCTGAGGTTGTATATGTTTCAAAAGCTTTTTCCCCAGGCAGGTTGTCGAGCCCAAGTTTGCCACGATAGTCGGTGAGGAGCTTTTCCCTGTCTTCCGGAGAAAGTTCTGCTAAACCATTCTCACTTATCCAGTTGCCTTTACCGCGGAACCAAATTGAGTTTCGCCCATCAAGCGAAGCCATAAAATTTCGAATGGTATATAAAGTATCTGTCACTGGACTCTTGGATTTTTGATGGCTGTGTGGCATTTATATCACCTAAAAAATATTTTTTTCTATGTTAAGTATAACACTTCTTCATTAACTGAAAATTAAGAAAAAATTACCATGCTAAAATGGCGGCGTCTCCGAAAATTGCGCGCGCTTTTTCTTTGACCTCCTTTGAGTTCATGGCTTTTACAAAGAGTGCCAATTGTTCTTGTTTGTCATTGTTTGTGCGGACTACAATCAAGTTTGCGTAAGGGGAGTTTTTATCCTCTAGTAAAAGCGCATCCTTTGAGGGACGAAGTCCGGCAGGGATCGCGAAATTGGTGTTAATGACGGCAGCATCAACATCGGCCAACACCCTTGGCAGTTGTGCTGCATCAAGCTCCTTAAAACGAAGTTGCTTGGGGTTTTTGGTGATATCCCTGATGCTTGCGAAAGAGGATTTCTTAAGCTTGATGAGGCCTGTTTTTTGGAGTAACAGCAATGCTCTAAGTTCATTGCTTGGGTCATTTGGTATGGCGATTAATGCATGCTTAGGCAATGCGTTGAGTGATTTGATTTTGCTTGAGTAAAGCCCTGTTGGATATACAAATGTTTTTCCAATCGCAATTAAATTATAACCGTGTGCCTTGTTGGCGGCGGTCAGATAAGGCTGATGTTGATAGACGTTTGCATCTAAACTGCCATCATGCAGGGCTTCATTTGGTAAATTATAATCATTAAACTCGATGATTTTTATGTTAAGACCATAACGTTCTTCTGCTATCTTTTGTCCAACTTCAACGAGCTCTGTTTCAGGGCCTGAAATGGTGCCAATGGTCAATGAATTGGGCGCGGGTTTGCTACAAGCAACTAAAAAAATAGACAAAACAACAAAGTAAATAACACGCATAATTTTTCTCCTCAAGGCTATCAATACCAATACAACGTTTGCTAGGCATGTAAGTAGCGCCGTGCTAAGCGATCACCGCTCATTTGAATGGCTTGCACAATGATTACAAGAATAAATACAGTGGCTAACATAATGCTGACATTAAACCGTTGATAACCATAGCGAATCGCGAGATCGCCCAAGCCTCCACCGCCAACGGTCCCCGCCATCGCTGAGTAATTTACCAGGGTGATGGCTGTTACTGTTGTCGCATGAATGAGCCCAGGCATTGCCTCTGGAATTAATATATGACGAATGGTTTGCCAGGTGCTAGCTCCCATTGCGAAAGATGCATCAATCAATCCCGATGGTAAGCTTTGATAAACATTGTCAACAAGACGGGCAAAAAACGGTGTGGCACCGAGAGTTAAGGGCACAATTGCGGCGTGAATGCCAATCGAGGTGCCGACAATCAGTCTGGTCAACGGGATCAAAGCCACCAACAAAATAATGAAGGGAATAGAACGACTCACATTAATCAGCGTAGCTATTAAGCGGTTAAGACTGCGATGGGTCTTAAGTTGTTTACTGCTGAAAAGTATTGTGCCAAGCGGTAGGCCTAAGATTATAGCCATCACCGTGCTGGCAAGCACCATATATAGGGTTTGACCCGTTGCGATAGCTAAGTCAGATAATACGGTCAGAGACATACCCTAACACCTCCACAGATAAACTAAATTTTTCACAGCGCTTGATAAAAATATCCAATGTCTCAGGGCTCGCTTCTAATTTAACGATCAGTACTCCACAGGTGACATTATCAAAGCGGTCAATATTGGCGAGTAAAATATTGATATCGAGTTGAAGCTCGCGACTTGTTTGACTAATAAAGGGGATAGTTGCTTCTTCACCTGAGAAGAGTAAGCGTAATAGGGGTTGATTGGTGGGTTCAGTCTTTAGGTGGCTTGTTAAACACGAAGGTAATTTTGGACTTAATTGAGAATAAACCATACCCCGAGCAATACTATTGGGTTGGCTAAAAATGGAGGCCAGCGCTGCTGTTTCAATGATCTGCCCGGCTTCCATGATAGCAATACGATGGCAAATTCGCTTCACAACGTCCATTTCGTGGGTGATTAAGAGAATAGTAATGCCATATATCTGATTGATTTTTTTAAGTAATGCTAAAATGGCTTCAGTTGTTTCAGGATCAAGTGCAGAGGTTGCCTCATCACACAAAAGAATTTTGGGTGAGGTGCTTAAGGCTCTGGCAATTGCAACCCGCTGTTTTTGTCCGCCACTTAATTGCTGCGGATAGGCATGTATTTTATCGGTTAACTCGACCAAGGGGAGCAATTCGTTAATTTTGATGTTAATGATATCCTCAGCAATGCCTTGGATGCGCATAGGTAAGGCAATATTGTTGTAAACTGTGAGTGAATTTAATAAGTTAAACCCTTGAAAAATCATCGCAGTTTTATGGCGAGCGCGTCGCAATTCGTTAGGAGAGAGTAGGGTCATATCTTCGTTATCAACAATGACTTGTCCGCTGGTTGGTTTTTCTAGCAAATTGATGGTGCGTAGTAAGGTTGATTTTCCAGCGCCACTTTTACCGATGATGCCAAAAATTTCGCTTTCTTGGATGAAAAGTTGAATGTCTTTGAGTGCGATGTGGTGCTCGTATGATTTGTTAATGTCTATGAGTTCAATCATGGCCTTACCAGAAATTAATAGCTGGCGGGTCGCGTATAAGGGGGAATCGTGCCCGCTTTAGCCGTGTTTTCAGTTGATTGGTATCTACTGAGCGCCCGCAAGCTGAGTGTTCAAATCGGCGCGCTAGTCATTATACATGAGCTGGCTTCATTAACAAGAAAAAGTCGTTTAAGCCCGGGCTTGATATACAAATCCTTCACTCACGATAAAAGCTCAGTCCGGTTTTTAAAGTAAACCAAGGCTTCAGGGTTTGCAATTGACTCGATATTTTTAACAGGAAGTCCTGCAACGGTGTCACGGATGGCAAGTTCGACTACTTTGCCATTTAAGGTATAAGGGATATCTTTAACAACTAAAATTTTTTCTGGTACGTGGCGTGGTGAGGCGTTGGTGCGGATGGTATTGCGTATGGTTTGCAATAGCACATCGTTTAATTGAATACCTTCTTGTAGTTTAACAAATAAAACAATGCGCACATCATCAAGATAGGCTTGTCCAATGACCACACTATCTAGTACTTGGGGAATTTTTTCAACCTGTCGATAGATTTCAGCGGTCCCAATTCTTACTCCCTGAGGGTTGAGTATGGCATCAGAGCGCCCATAAATGATGAGGCCCCCATGTGAGGTAATTTCAGCAAAATCGCCATGAGCCCAAATCCCTGGGAATTGCTCGAAATAAGTATGTCGGAAGCGAGTATGGCCTTTATCTTGCCAAAAACCAACTGGCATAGAAGGAAAAGGTTTGCGGCACACCAGTTCACCTTGTGTTGATATGAGGGCTTCACCTTGTTCATTATAAATAGCAACATCCATACCTAAGCCTATGCATTGTATCTCTCCGCGTCGCACTGGCAACAACGGGTTGCCCAAAGCAAAGCATGAGACGATATCAGTTCCCCCAGAGATGGAAGAAAGTTGTACCGTAGATTTGATATGTTGGTATACATAATCGTAGTTCTTAGGCAGTAATGGCGAACCTGTGGATAGGATTGTTCGAAGCTTTGTAAAGGAAAAACTCGCTTTGGGATCGAGTCCTTTTTTTTCAAGCGTTGAGATGAATTTTGCACTGGTGCCAAAGACTGTGATCTGTTCATTTTCAAGAATATTAAGTAGGCAATTTGCATCAGGAAAGGTTGGTGAGCCATCGTAGATGGTTATTGTTACGCCTAAAGCTAATGAAGAGACCATCCAATTCCACATCATCCATCCACAGGTTGTGTAGAAAAAGAGGTTATCAATTGATTGCAGATCAGTATGTAGACCGAGTTCTTTCACATGCTGTAATAACGTACCGCCGGCACCATGGACAATACATTTCGGTTTGCCGGTGGTTCCTGAAGAAAACAAAATATATAACGGATGGTCAAAAGGAAAGGGGCTAAACTTGACCGTTGGGGGGGTATCTAAAAGATCGTGCCAATTTATCGTTTTGGCGAGCGTATCGTCGGGAGTATTATCACCAATAATGGGGCAGAGAACTGCATGAGTCAGCGTTGGCATGGCATCGATGAGTTGCTGATTTTTTTCATGATCATCAAATATTTTGCCATGGTAGTGATGTCCGTCACATAAAAATAGCAGTTTTGGTTCAATTTGGCTTAAGCGGTCAAGGATAGAACTTGCTCCAAAATCAGGTGAGCAAGAAGACCAAATCGCGCCAAGGGTGGCCGTTGCGAGCATAGCAATGATGGTGAAATGCACATTGGGCATGATGGCAGCTACTCTATCTCCAGGTTCAACGCCGAGTATTTTCATACCACTTGCACAAGCGATGACGTTCTCTTTTAGTAAGTTGTAGGAGAGTGTTACGCGATGCCCTTGTTCGTCGATACTGACTATCGCTGGGTGGGCGTCTTCTCGTTTTAGTAGTTGCTCGGCAAAATTAAAGCGTGCGCCAATAAACCAGCGTGCATCCATCATTTCTTTTGCTGGATGTAATATTTCAGTGGCTGGTGTATCAAAGGTGATACCGAAAAAATCATATAGGGCTTGCCAAAAAATGCGAGCGTTGGCAACAGAAAAGGCATGGAGTGCTTGGTAGTCTTGAAAGGTCTTGTGGGCGATGGGTTCTAGGAAGCGCATGAATTGCCACATGCGGGTTTGTTCAATGTGTGATGGCGTCCATTCGATATCGTTCATTTAGTCTTACTATGAGGAAAAATTCACATGCTAGCATATTGATTTTAAGAGATCATGGGGGCATACCCATTGGAATTAGAGCAATGAGGTCTGTAAAACGAGTTCATGAGTTGAGGGGTGGTTTTTGTTAGCTCTCTTAATTGAAGAAATCCCAAATTGTATTGCTGTTCTTAGGTGCAGAGTCCTTATTCCAAGGTTTCAATTATGGACATAAAATAGAACTGTTAGTCCATAAATAAATCCATATCTAGGGGGCGCTTGATTCACGATTGTAATCTCTTGTTTGCGGCAGATCTGTATCTGTGGGATAATTTTTTTACTCAATTATAGATGCGGGTGAATAAATGGAAGACAACAAGCAAAAAGCGCTAACGGCAGCCTTAGCGCAGATCGAACGTCAGTTTGGTAAAGGTTCGGTGATGCGTATGGGGGATGGAACAGCAGTGCGCGATATTGAAGCCATCTCTACTGGTTCTTTGGGTTTGGATATTGCTTTGGGTATTGGTGGGTTACCCAAAGGCCGGGTGGTTGAAATTTATGGGCCTGAATCTTCTGGTAAAACTACTTTAACATTGCAAGTTATTGCTGAATGCCAAAAAAATGGCGGAACGGCCGCGTTTATTGATGCAGAGCATGCACTTGATCCAAGTTATGCAGAAAAACTTGGTGTTAAAGTTGATGAGTTGCTCATTTCTCAACCGGATACCGGTGAACAAGCCTTAGAAATTACAGATATGTTGGTGCGATCTGCAGCGGTTGATGTGGTTATCATCGATTCGGTTGCAGCACTTACCCCAAAAGCCGAAATCGAAGGCGAAATGGGGGATGCACATGTGGGTTTGCAAGCGCGGTTGATGTCGCAGGCCTTGCGAAAACTTACTGCGAATATCAAACGTTCAAATACGCTTGTGATTTTTATTAACCAAATTCGTATGAAAATTGGTGTGATGTTTGGTAGCCCTGAAACGACCACGGGTGGTAACGCACTTAAATTTTATGCATCGGTGAGGCTTGATATACGGCGAATAGGTGCGATTAAAAAAGGCGAAGAAACACTAGGCAGTGAGACGCGCGTGAAAGTTGTGAAAAATAAGGTAGCGCCACCTTTTAAAATGGCTGAATTTGATATCCTTTATAACGAGGGCATTTCTCGCGAAGGTGAAATCATCACTCTTGCAACCCAACTCGGGCTCATTGAAAAAGCGGGTGCTTGGTATAGTTATAATCAAGAAAAGATTGGGCAAGGTAAGGATAATGTCCGTTTGTATCTTAAAGAACACCCTGAGATTGCGAAGACTTTAGAGCAACACATCAGAACGGAATTTTTGGTTAAAAAAGCTCCTGTTGTTGAGCATGCCGCAAGTTTTGCTGATGTGGTAGATGAGTGATGCTCTAACGTGCGCAGTGCGCCTGCTTGCTCGACGAGAGCATGGCGCATCTGAGCTTGCTAATAAATTGCACCAAAAAGGATTTAGTGTCGCTGATGCAGAAGCGGCCTTGCTGGAGTGTCAGCGTTTAGGTTTGCAAAGTGATGCGCGTTTTGTTGAGAGTCTTTGTAACCAGCGCGTTCGTCAAGGGTATGGGCCGGTAAAAATTCGCCAGGGGCTTATGCACTTAAAAATTGATAGAACACTTATCGATGAGGTCTTGCAAAAAGAACATGATCATTGGTTAGACTACGCTGTTGGGGTTTGGCAAAAAAAATACAAGGTGGCCCATAAGCTTACCCTCGCAGAGATTCAAAAACAAAAACAATTTTTACTGTATCGTGGATTTGCTAGCGATACCATTGCTATGGTTTTTAAAGACATCAAAATATGAAAACTTCAGAAATAAGACAGGCTTTTTTAGATTATTTTGCAAAACATGGTCATCACGTTGTGCCATCAAGCTCTCTTGTGCCAACAAATGACCCCACATTACTGTTCACCAATGCGGGGATGAATCAATTTAAAGGTGTGTTTCTAGGTGAAGAAACCCGGCCTTATTCAATGGCTACAAGTGCACAGCGTTGCGTCAGAGCAGGCGGCAAACACAATGATCTTGAGAATGTCGGGTATACGGCAAGGCATCACACCTTCTTTGAAATGTTGGGTAATTTTAGTTTTGGTGATTATTTTAAACGCGAGGCGATTGGCTTTGCATGGACATTTTTAACTGATGTTTTAAAGCTTCCAAAAGAGAGGTTATGGATTACTGTATTTAAAGATGATGACGAGGCGGCAGATATTTGGCTCAAGGAAATAGGGGTTTCACCGCTTCGATTTTCACGTTGTGGTGAGAAAGATAATTTTTGGACAATGGGCGATACGGGCCCTTGTGGGCCATGTACAGAGATTTTTTATGACCATGGTCCTGAGATTGCGGGTGGCCCTCCGGGTAGCGCTGATGGAGATCTCGACAGGTATATCGAGATCTGGAATTTGGTGTTCATGCAATTTAATCGCGATAAAAGTGGTCAATTGCACCCACTGCCCAAGCCTTCTGTTGATACCGGGATGGGATTAGAACGTATTGCGGCAGTTGTTCAGGGTGTACACAACAATTACGAGATAGATGATTTCAAATATCTAATCAACGCTATTCTCAAACTATCACGAGATCTCGATCCTCATAGCCCTTCGCTAAAGGTGATTGCTGATCATATCCGTGCATGTGCATTTTTAATAGCTGATGGTGTAATACCAAGCAATGAGGGTCGTGGATATGTGTTGCGGCGGATTATTAGGCGTGCCGTGCGGCATGGTAATAAGCTTGGTTTATTAAGCCCGTTTTTTCACCAGTTGGTTCAGCCATTGGTTGATATTATGGGTGCAGCCTATCCTGAGTTAACGGCCATGCAAACGCAAATTGAACAAATATTATTACAAGAAGAAAATCAATTTACGCGAACATTAGAGCTCGGTTTAAAGTTATTGCAAGGGCAAATTCAAACGCTAAATGGCCAAGAGATATCAGGGGATGTGGTTTTTAAGCTCTACGATACTTATGGATTTCCAGTTGATCTAACGGCTGATATTGCGCGTGAGCAGGGTCTTACGGTTGACATGGAGGGTTTTGAATTCGCCATGCAACAACAACGTGCTCAATCTCAACAAGCTAGTCAGTTTGCTGTTGATTACTCATCGGCGAAAGCAATTGATGTACAATCAGCGTTTTATGGGTATGAGCATCAAACACTTGAAAGTTCAATTGTTGCCATCCTCGTTGATAATCAACCGATTGAACGCCTCACCGCTCAAACCAAGGCTACAATTGTGCTTGATAATACGCCATTTTATGCAGAAAGTGGTGGCCAGGTAGGTGACTCTGGTGTAATTAAAAGTCTTGGTGCAAATTTTAGGGTAGATGATACACAGAAAATAAAGGAAGCGATTGTTCATTATGGCGAGCTTTTGAGTGGGGAATTTACATTAAATCAGCAAGTTGTCGCACAAATCGACGAAGAGCGCCGAGCGGCGATTCGCTTAAACCACACAGCAACTCATTTATTGCATGCGGCACTTAAAATTGTGTTGGGCCCTCATGTTCAGCAAAAAGGATCATTGGTGGATATGGAACGTGCGCGGTTTGATTTTTCACATCAAACGCCATTGAGTGCATCTGAGTGCAGTCATATAGAAACCTTGGTCAACGATCAAATCCGTTCTAATGTTAGCGTCGATACGGCGCTTATGTCTATTGAAGAGGCAAAGCTTGCCGGTGCAATGGCGCTCTTTGGTGAAAAGTATACTGAGACAGTGCGGGTTCTGTCAGTTGGAGACTTCTCGAAAGAATTATGCGGAGGTACCCATGCTACGCGTACGGGTGATATTGGTTTATTTAAAATCACTGCTGAATATGGCGTGGCAAGTGGAGTCAGACGTATTGAATTTGTCACAGGCCGTTATGCTCTTCAGTGGCTGCATAAGCAAGAAGCGCTGATAGAACATCTTGCCGCAAAGCTTAGGTCAACACCAGATCATGTTATTGAAAAAATAACTCAATTGATTGAAGACCTTAAACAACAGGAAAAAGAGCTTTCGCGACTGAAAGCCGGCATGTTGAGTGGCTCTTTAGCGGATATCATCCGTGAGGTAAGAGTTGTAAATGGTATTGAGCTATTGGTAAAACGTCTGGATCAACTCGATGCTCAAGGTTTGAGGGCAATGCTTGATGAGTTAAAATCTCGCTTAGAGAAAGTCGTGGTGGTGTTGTTTAGTGTTAATGAAGATAAAATAAATGTCGTTGCAGGAGTTAGTAAAAGCCTACTTGGACATGTTCCATCAGCTGCAACGCTTGTCAAACACTTGTGTGGTAAAGGTGGTGGTCGGGATGATATGGCGCAGGGTGGTGGGGCTGTGCCAGGTGATCTTGAAACTAAGATAGCTGAGATTGAGGAGCTGGTTTCCAAATTCTAGGATGTTGCCTAGGGGGATTCAGATCCCTCTCTTCACTCGGGATCTGATGTATCGCCACAAAAATTAGAAAACGGAAGCAAAAGCTAGATGCGCAGCGTCATTCATGATCTAATCATTTCGCTAAAAAACATAAGAGGAATTATGATGTGCAAATATACTTTAGGGACGTAACCTAATTTATGGGGAAATTTTGTGACGATCTCTCAGGGCTCGGGATGACGTGGGGAGTTACACGGACTATTGATTTTGCTGGCTAATATTCGGGGCTTTTGATGTGGGTGGTAACGGTATTTATCCTTTTGCCCATGATGATCCAACGGATATTGAATATTTTGGTAGCTATCGTTGTTATTTTGTGGATTCTACAGTTTTTTTGGTATGATCAAAACCGTTGTTCCGATATATCACATCTTAAGTGAATTTTACTTACGGATTTTTTTGAATAAAACAAAAGGTAAGTGGATAAGAATAAGCGCAATAAATCGCCAGAAAGAGGGGTGGTAAATCCAGCGCTTTTTCAAACGCATGGCGCGCCAACATGCTTTTGCGCACGCTTCGGGTGGGGATGCATAAAAAATCCCTGGTTCGTTAAATGTTTGGTGAGTATCAATAAACCCGAGTCTTGCAATGGTGATATGTTGTCTTGGGGTGGCAGATTGCATCAAGCCTTCAAGATAGGTTTCAATACACGCTTTACTCCCTCCATAAAGGCTATTTTTAGCTCGTCCTCGCACAGCAGCCATTGAACTTAAAAACACGAGATGATGTTCAGTCTGTTTTTTGTGCCAATATCTATGGATCAATTGGAGTGTGCTTGTGATATTCACGTTGATTAAATCAATAATAGCGCTCTCAGATAAGTTGTTATTGGTGATTTGCAAGGTCTGTGCAATAAAAAGGTCGATACTTTTCAAGTGACTGATAAAGAGCATCAGCGCATCGATTGACTGGGTGAAATCAGCAAGAATAACATCGCAGTGGACATGGTGGCGTAGGGTGATATCAGCAGAGATGCGTTCTAATTGTATTTGATTGCGCCCAACGAGCACAAGTGAATGCCCATCACGCGCAGCAATCTGGGCAAACGCTCTCGCAATGATAGATGTTGCCCCGATGATAACCCAAGTTCTTTTGCTCATTTTTTGATAAGCCTTTGATAAATATCTGAAGAAGCAGGGCGATGAATGCTGGTAAGTAGTGTGTTAAATACTTCGTGTTCTGGGTACATGTTCTTAAATTGCTCATGTTCCAAAAAGAGATCTTTGGCAAGATACACCTTACCACCAAGCCTCGTGATCAATTGATTCATAGCCATTATGGCAAGACGCGCTTTAGTGTCATGAATAAAGTCGATGGCTAGGGTAAATCCTGGCTCAGCAAAAGACAATAGTCCCTTTCCTTTTTGAGTAAAGTATTTAAGAACAGCAAGTAGCGGCGAAGCATTATGGGATCTTATCAACGCTAATAAACTGTTGATGGTGGTGATCGCATCTTTTGAACTGAATACAGCTTGAAATTGCACCAAGCCTTGTTTGCCATAGATCCGGTTCCATTGGTTGATTGCATCAAGAGGGTTATTAAAGGCCCATAGAGGCATTGAGGTAGGTTTGGTGCTGACGTGCTTGAAATAAAGACGGTTAAACTGTTTCATTGCAAATGGCGTAATAAAACGTATGGGTAATTTAGGTACCGTGGGCCTGAAATTTAAGCTTGTTTTGTTAAGTTTGCTAGGGTTGGGTTCGATGTGAGAGGCGGTTGATAATAATGCACGCGGTGTATTGAGTAAATCAAGCCAGGCTACTTGATAATCATTTGATAATCCTTCGTGTTGCATATACTCGAGAAGCGCTGTCAAACTGGTAAATTTTTGATTTTTTTTGAGAACGTAGTGTGATGCTTTAGTCAGCCGAAGTGCAACGTGTTTGATAACTCCCGTTAGGCCAAGTCCTGCTATCGTTGCATGAAAAAGCTCTGGGTGTTCAAGGGGGCTTATTTTAAGTGTTTGATGATTGAGCTCTAGATTAATCCATTCAATGTGGTGACCTAAACTTCCCATATGGGGGTTATTTTTTCCATGAACATCATTGGCAACCCCTCCGGCAATTGTTGAAAACAGGGTGCCTGGTATAATTGGTGGTATAAACGCGTTGGATAGTAAAAAAAGATCACGAAAAAGAACAGCACTTTGGCAGACGGCAATGCCTGTGGTTGGGTCAAACGAAAGGATGTGGTTAAGTCTTGTCGTGTCGATAATCTTGCCCTGATGATTAACACAGCAATCGCTGTAGCTTAAGCCGCTCCCACGGGCCAAGATTCCTCCATGATGTTGTGTTTGAAGAATAAGCGAGAGCTCTTCTTCATCTTCGGGGCGAAAGACCTCTGAAGTTGTTGAAATAGCATTGCTGAAATTGGAAAAGCGCTTGAGCTTACTTTGCATACAGACCTAAACGATTTTTATAAAACCAAAGCAAAACTTAGTTTCTCATGAATTAACTGCAAACAACATAGCGAAGTGGATAAGCTATACTTAAACAAACATTATACGGTGAGTAGTATTATGAGAAAATTGTTTATTGTGATTGTTATTTGTATGTTACCAAGTTCTTTGTGGGCAGCAAATAATCCTTCGATTGTTATTCAAAATCAGCAGTCAGATCAACAAAACTGCATTACTCAACAAGCAGCGAATTGTGTTAATTACCAGTGTCTTAATTCTGAAGATGTGAACTGTACTCAAAATTGCAATATCCAAGGTCAAAATCAATGTTCATCAGCTGGATCTAATTAGGCTTCACAAGCAATCTCTGAGGAGATTGATCCTGAGGGCGTAATATTTGATACTGTAAAAATCCTAGGATAAGTTGATATAAAAACGCTAAGAACAGGGAGAGTAACTTGGATGTCGTGGCTTCAAGTAATGGCAATCAACAAACACAAGAAGCACTCATTAAAACGCATGCTTTAATGGTCAAACGCATAGCACATCATTTGCTTCTACGTTTGCCGCGTTCAGTGTTGTTGGATGATTTAATTCAAGCAGGTATGCTCGGTTTGCTAGAAGCTGTTAGACATTATGATGATAGTAAAGGTGCCACCTTTGAAACCTATGCGGGTATTCGTATTCGTGGCCATATGCTTGATGAAGTTCGCCGTAACGATTGGGTGCCCCGCTCAGTTTATCGAAATGCACGTATGATTGCAGCAGCAGTTCGCGTGGTTGAAAATCGCTTGGGCCGCGATGCAAAGGATCATGAAATTGCCACAGAGCTTGGAATAAATCTTGAAGAGTATCATGAGATGTTAAGTGATTCAGCGAGTGCTCATTTGTATGGCTTTGACGATCTTGGTGTAACCGATGACACGTTAAGGGATGACAGGTTGGGATATTCTTCCGAACCGCATGTGAATGCGCAGCGAGCTGATATGAAAACACATCTCACTGAGGTTATAGAAGGCCTGCCTAAAAAAGAACGTTTGGTCTTGTCGCTTTATTATGAACGTGATTTAAATTTGAAAGAAATTGGAGATGTGCTTGGTGTGAGTGAGTCACGTGTTTCACAAATACATAGCCAAGCGACCCACCGTATCAAATCCCGTTTACCAGAAAGAGAATAGTTCCTCCTGAGTGTGTTAAGCTTTATTCTACTGATACTAGGGGTTATTAATGGGCATAAGGATGCGATGGAATTGCTTCTTAAATATAACGTTCTAGGTTATCGAATATGTTTATTATAAATCTTACTCATTAAGGGGATAAGAAATGGATATCAAAAATAATGCTAGTCATAACAATGATGAATGTTGCTCCCATGTTGGAGAAGCTGCGAGCGAGCTTCTCAACGAAAGCAAAAAATTTGCAAATGAACTCTATGAGAGTGGCTTACATCAAGTGAATGAAGTACAAGACAATGTTAAAGAATATTCAGATGAACTGGTCAAAAAAGTAAAAGAAAATCCATTGAGTGCCTTATTGATTGCTGGCAGTGTTGGTTTTCTACTCGCCTCAATCCTTAAGAAATAATGAAGCTCAAAGAGCAGTTCGAAGGTCTTTTCGTTGATGGTTATTCGATTGTAAAAACCTTGATGTCTATTTTAAAAATTGAGATTAAACTTGCTCGATTGAGTGTATATCCTTTGTTGATCAACCTTGTCTTATTGTTGGTGATATTACTATCTCTGTGGTTTTTGATGATGGTAAGTGTAGGCTACCTTTTGATGGGGTATTTAGAGAGCTTGGGGTTGGTTTTATTGAGTGTAATTACGCTGCAGCTGATTTTACTATTTTGTATACTTCAATATTTGAAATACAATTTAAAAAATATAAGCTTTGAAAAAACGTGCGCATATTTCTCTAATGAAGGAGTGAAAACAGATGATCCTCTCAAGAAGACAGTTGCGAGGCAAGCGGTTGATCCTTGAAGAAGAGCTCAACCAATTACAAGCTAAGTTGGTTTTGCACGAAAATTACTTTATAAATACGCTTGGTGGGTCAAATATTGTTTTGCTCAGTACGTTGTTGCCGGCGTTCCTTGTGGGATGGAGCTGTGCTGGCCATAACAAACAAGGCAAGCAAAAGTCGTGGCGTTTTATTAAATTTGTGTTTGTTTCTGTACTAGCAAGCCTTAGAAAAAGGCTTGCTAGTTAGTTGAATAGCTAATTTACAAAACAATCAACGATAAGCATTACCAACATTGGTGATGCTAAATTGTGCAGAGTTCGCGCCTATTTAAGTATCTCCGCCACTGACAGACCATGTAATACCCGCTGGTGTTGTAATTAATTGGATGTAATTGGCTCCCAGTGTATTCGCTTTACTTTTAAGATCATTCATATTCTATAATTCTTCAAATAATGATCAATATGATCTTATTTGTTAAAGTATGGGCATAGTAGATTGGCAATTGACACTTACTATTGTCGATCTTTGCTGTTGGCTTAATGATATCTGTGTATCGTATTCTGCAGCTTTTCTGCTAAAAAAACCCTGAGTCGATGGGTGTACGGGAACGTGTTCTCTTGTCAGTTGTTCAAGGCGCGTGACTTGATGTTCTTGTCGGAGAAGAAGTGCTTGATATTGTCGACTGGTTTCTTCAAGTTGCTGCCTAACGATTGCAAGTTGCTGCCTAACGATTGCATTTTCTTGTTCGGCAGTTGAAATACGTGTGGCAATTTGATCAAAGCTTTGGGTTTTATTCTGAAGAAAAGTCTCTAATCTTTCCTCAAAAATTAGGCGATCTTCCGCATTACTGAGAATTGTTGCAGAGAGTAAATGGCTTGAGGCACTGAGGACGGATCCAATTTTTTGAAGTTTGTCGACTTCTAATTCGAGCGTTGTTTTGATGCAAGTTAATTCAACTATTTTTTTTTGATGTATTTCATTACTGCGTTCAAATTCAGTTTGCACTTGGCTTAATTTGCTCTGGGTGCTGCGTAGAAGAGATTCGGTTGTTGATAAATGGTCTACTTCTTCCGCCAATTTGTGCATTTCTTGCTGAAATGCTGCTATATTTTCTTTAAGATGTTGGTTTTCAAAACAAAATCGATAAATTTCTACGGCTAATTGTTCGCGAATGATATCAAGTGCGCTAATGACTGACTCAAGGAGGCTTGATAAAGCCAAAATGCCTATTTTTAGATTTTTCATCGATTGCTTATGTGAAGCATAATGATCATCAAGTAATAAACCAGAAGCAAGAGCTAATGCTGCTATTGATACGCAAAGAAGGCCCGTTTGCAGAATCAGGCCAATGGTCAAAAGTCCCCCCAAAATAGTTATGTTAGCGCTGACTCGCTGCCAGGTGGGTAGCTCACCCCAGAAAATTGCAGTACGTGTTAAAAAACTTGCAGATTTATCGAAGGCATCAATTAGGGACTCAAGATGATTGCGCATCTCTTCCATTTGTTCTGTGGTAGATTTAAATTGATTAAAGCAATCTTGATGGGTTTCTGGTTTAGGGAACTCTGAGCCTATCGTAATTGCAAGATATTCTTGTTGCCCTGTACGTCCCATAATGCACACTCCTTGTTTTTATAATTCCACAGATAGAATAAATCAAGTGCATTCTATTAGAATCAAGCTAGAGAGACAATCTATGAATCGCGAACTTTACAATGAAATCTAGGGCATTTTGACAATTGCCCTAATGAGTGACGTAGTTTCTCTCTGGTTGTTTTTCATAGGCATGAACCCTAGCATCTTGCTTTTGTATATCTTTTTGACGGGCGCTTCCATGAAATCTAAAGCGCATCGTCTGACTTGGGGCAGACACCACAGAGCCTTCTGATTCTTCAGAGTCTACCATCTCAAAATCTGCTGCAACTTCAGCGCTCGCTTGTGATGCTGATAGTGGTTCTTGTTCTAGCATCTCGAAATTTTCCGTGGGGCTTTCTGTGATTTCTGATACAGTTGCTAACGTTGGTGGTTGCTCGTGTTCTACCATCTCGAAATTTTCCATTTGCAAATCTGAGCGCCATTTCCTAATAACAGCAATCACGTCAGGATCGATGATAAGTTGAAGAAGTGTTTTATTAATAAATTTTGGTGTGCCAAAAACGGCTTGAACTAAGGTACTGGCGGCTTCAGGCGCAAGACTAGAGAGGCGAATTGCAAGATGCTGATTTAATGCTTCAATGGTTTCGAGAATAGTAATCATGCATGTGCGCAATGCTTCCCAATCATAGGCAATGATAGGATCAGCTAAGAACAATTCAGTACTACGTAGCAATTTTGGCAACAATATTTGAGCAGCCGGATGGTCATGGATAAGTTGAAGAAACTTTAGGATATTGTCCCAGGGTAATTGTTTTAAGGATTCTTTGAAGGCTTCCGTCTCTCGAGCATTCATCATACGAGGAATTTTTAATTTTAGACCAAGGAGCATCACATCAAACAAGAAACCTATTAAATCTTGATAAAGCAGAACAGGATCAGGTAGTGTTCGTTTAGACTCTTTTTGTGGTTGCGGAAGATGTAAATGTGCTGCAACGCTCATTTGAACGATGAGGAGTAACTGATCTATGGCGCTTTTATAATATATTTGTGGGATGCCTGTACTCATTTCTAGGGCTTTGTTTAACAAGAAAGAACTAGAAAAATGTCCGAGTCCTAGAGAAAGCGCGAGCTCTGAATGCTCTTTTAGATAAATGACTTGGTGGCGATTACAAACTTCCGGCAATACGATGGTTAGTACATAACGCCCACGATGATAAATTGAAAGCACAGATGCAGTAGTGCCTCCTGCAATCGGTACATAGCCAATAAGTGATATAACAAACTCGGTAGCGAAAAAAGTGACGATGTCTCTAACTGAGCCCTGAGCAAAACGTAGCGTTGAGCATTGTGCCTCAAGACAAACATTACTGGGGGCTAATATGCGGGATTTGTTGAGTAGGATAGGTGCTTCTAGAGTGACAATAGCACTATGGACAAGAAGTTGCGTTTGTTTTTGAGTCTTATAAATCCACGTTCCAGCCTGTCCTAGATACAGAGCAATCTGTAGGGCTGTTTTTATACTTAGCCAGGGATATGCAGGCTCTTCTTCTAAATAATTTTTTCCATGAGATTGGATAAGTTGATTTGTATATGTTACTAGAACCAAAGGTAGGATATCTTCACGCGCAATTTGTAGTAAGTGCCGTGCGACAGTATTGGTTGGGACATTGTGCATCATCGAGTTAACCATATTGGGTAGGGCTCTTACCTGCTGAAAGAGATAAAGTATAGTGTGCTCTGAATAGTTAGATATGGACGTGAGTAGAGGATATTGGAGTGGCTTATTTAGCCAATTTCTTAAGTTTAAGATCAAACCCATATTGCACCTTCCTTCGCTAGATGAAATAAAGAAAACAAATCATTAGGGTCTGTTGACAAGTTGTTTTGGAAAATATTTTAAGGTGCCCACGTACCGTGGCTTATTCACGGTACGTGGGTGTTTAGTGCAATTGTCAACAGATCCTAGTCTACACTAACATCTTTGTTAAATGCAGCAATCAGATGGTTTATGGAATGTTGTATGAACGTGTCAAAAAAATAATAGGGGCGCAAGTCGTTTATCCGTTATAATTCAAGCTTTAATTACATCGTCTGACCAATTTGCATGGTTTGGGGTGTGCTGTAAGTGAAACATCTGGCCTGAGGTTGAATTGGATGAGTAATGTACGTTTCGAAGAAATTACCCAAGAAGAAGATGGTCAGCGGCTTGATAACTATCTGATTCGAATTCTAAAAGGCGTGCCAAAAAGTCATATCTATCGTATGGTCCGTTTGGGTGAAGTTCGTATCAATAAAAAGCGTGCTAAAGTGAGCTCACGTCTTTGTGCGGGTGATATGGTTCGTATTCCGCCGGTTCGAACCACACAAGAGAGAGAAGTCCATGTGGGTGCGAGCCTTCATCAGCGTCTTTTAGAGAGCATTATCTATGAGGATGAAGCATTTTTGGTGTTGAATAAACCCTCTGGAATTGCTGTGCATGGTGGTAGTGGCTTAAGTTTGGGGGTAATTGAAGCAATGCGTACGATGCGCACTGATTTACATTATCTTGAATTAGTTCATCGCCTAGATAAAGAAACTTCTGGTTGCCTATTGCTTGCAAAAAAGAGAAGCATGCTCAGAAAAATCCAAGCACTCTTAGAGGCGCGCCAGATCCAAAAAACCTATTGGGCTATCTTATGCCACCCATGGATTGGAAAAAGTACAGTTTTGGTCGATGTGGGACTAGAGAAAAATATATTGAAATCAGGTGAACGAATGGTGATGGTGAACCCTTCTGGTAAGGCATCTGAAACTGCATTTAGGTTGCTTCAAAACTTTGACAAGGCGTGTTGGGTTGAGGCCATTCCAAAAACTGGGCGCACACATCAAATTAGAGTGCATAGCGCCTATCTTGGTCATCCGATTGTAGGCGACCAAAAATACGGTGGTGAGGAGCTGTGCCTTAGCGATAATACGCAAAAAAAAGAACGTCTCTATTTGCATGCAAGAGCAATTCAATTTAATCTTGAGGGTCAAGGATATAGTTTTGAAGCGCAGTTAGATTACCGTTTTGCTCATGCGCTACAAGGGCTTAAGTGAGATGCTACAGTGTCTTTTTTATGCTCTTCTTCGGAGATAATGCACCATGAATATGCCTTATCGCTTGGTGGTATTTGATTGGGAAGGGACTTTGGGTGACACTCTAGGCCCAATACTTTCGGCCGTGGCCTTTGAAGCCAAAGCGCTTAATATGGGAGAAGTTGATCTTGAAGAAGCTCGCGATTATGTTGGTTTTGGCTTAGTCAAAGCGGTACAGAAGCTTTTTCCAAAAGCTCCCATGTATCAGCATGAAAAATTACTTACAGCCATACAGATAGCTTTAGTTAAAAATGCTGCAAATGCCTGTCTTTTTCCTGGTGCACAAGCCCTTTTGGAACGTTTGAATAACGCAGGAATCCTCCTTGCGATTGCGACCAATCGCAGTCAACAATCACTTGAAAAGGCATTGTTATCAGCGGGGATAGCCCACTATTTTATAACCACGAGAACAGCAAGCCAGACACCTCAGAAGCCTTGTCCTCAAATGTTAGAAGAAATCATCAATGATGTATCAGTTTCTGCAAAAGAAACGCTGATGGTCGGAGATTCATTGACCGACATTGAGATGGCAAACTATATTAATGTTGATGCTGTCGGTATAGATTTTTATCATCAGCAAGGTGATGCATTGATTACGCAAGGGGCGCTTGAGGTGTTTGATGATTATACAAAATTGGCAGCTTATATTGGGCTTGCTGAGTGAGTGCCTAGGCATATAAATATATAGAACGTTTGCAAGAGGTGGGCCACGTGAGTACCTGTACCAGTTTACCAAATATATTAACGTTGATGCGCATCGTATTGATTCCAATTTTCATTCTGGTTTTTTATTTGCCATTTCAGTGGGCGCATTTCACTGCCGCGATAATTTTTGCAACGTTGAGTTTCACAGACTGGTTAGATGGTTATCTTGCGCGCAAGTTGCAGCAAATATCTCCATTCGGAGAATTTTTAGACCCTGTTGCTGATAAGCTACTCGTGGCAACGAGTTTATTGTTGTTGGTTGGTGCAAAAGAACTGAGCTACATTACCTTACCAGCGATTGTGATTGTTGGGCGAGAAATTGTCATTTCATCATTAAGGGAATGGATGGCTGAAGTAGGGCGCCGTGCTAGTGTTACCGTGAGTTATATTGGAAAGGTTAAAACGACCTTGCAGATGGTTGCTATCTTTTTATTGTTAGCGTTTGATTCGACAGTTTCATATTGGGGGGTGCTTGGTTTTATTTCATTATACCTGGCAGCAATCCTTACGATTTGGTCAATGGTCATTTACATATTGATAGCGTGGCCGCAATTAACCTCAAAACACTAATGTTTATTATTGACAGGGGTCCTTTTTCAGGTAGAATTGCAACCCGAAGAGATGCGGGAATAGCTCAGTGGTAGAGCACAACCTTGCCAAGGTTGGGGTCGCGAGTTCGAGCCTCGTTTCCCGCTCCAACCTAAGCGACAGAAAGTCGCTTTTTTTTTATCGAAGTTGTGATAACAAAGGCTGTGTGGCAGAGTGGTCATGCAGCGGCCTGCAAAGCCGTGTACGCCGGTTCGATTCCGGCCTCAGCCTCCAGTATTGCCCAGGTGGCGAAACAGGTAGACGCAAGGGATTTAAAATCCCTCGGGAATAAAACTCCCGTGCCGGTTCGATTCCGGCCCTGGGCACCAATTACACATTTTGTAATTGTTCGCAAGAGTTCAAATTAGTACGTAACTGATTGATTAATAATAAAATAACATTGACTTCCTTCTCTCAAATCCTTCTCAACTATTCGTTATTTTTCGCATTTAAACGCGAGAACTTTGGGTAAGATTTTGGGTAAGATTTTTTATAACCTCCTCTTCCAGTTCTTCCAAAGTTGCCGCTTAGTTGAGGTAATTTAAAATGTTGTCAGATTCTCTAATCAGATCTTTAAAAATCGGTGATAAAAAACGCCACACTGACCGTGATGGTTTAGTATTAGAACTCAGGCCGAGTAAGAAGCAACTTAAAAAAATATTTATTTTTCGTTTCCAGTGGGATAAAAAGCCCCAAACAATTACTATCGGTGATTATCGCAGTGTTGGCTTAGGAGCAGCTAGGGACATCGCTTTAGCTTATCGAAACATGGTTAATAATGGTATTGATCCTAGATCGAAAAATGTTGAAGCTGATCAAGCAAAAATAACCTTTGAAGTTGTTGCTGACCAATGGTTTCAAAAATACAAAGGTACGTGGAAAGACTTTGCCCGTAATCGTCATTCCAAAAGCCTTTCACGAGACATTCTCCCTTTAATTGGCGACAAAGCCATTGATGAGATAACAAAAGCTGATCTGTTACTTATTATTAAACCTCATGAGGAGTTGGGATACCATGATGTAGCTCATTGACGTGATTTAATAAATGCACACACCCAGTTAAGATCGTGATCTTAATATGGGAGAAGAAGTGTGAAAAGAGAATTTTCGAAAGAGTTTAAGAGAGACGCTGTTAGTCTTGTTGTTGACCAAGG
>JBIIJL010000035.1:0-20681 GCA_044233795.1 Legionella sp.
CATTTGCAGCACAAGTGCTCGGATGTTTAGGTGCTTTTGATGATGATGAGTATTGCCAGAAAGAGTTAGGTTTAGCTAGTGCACTTGGTGCTCCTGATATCGAGAAAGTCAATCCGGAAGGGGGAGCTATTGCTTTAGGTCACCCTATTGGAGCTAGTGGTGCACGAATTATATTGCATGTATTACAGCATTTAAAACAAAGCAATGGAAAAAGAGGTATGGCCGCAATCTGTATTGGTGGCGGGCAGGGTGGTGCTATGTATCTTGAACGTGTGACAGGGGTGATTGGACATGAGTGAATATAAACACTGGAAAATTGAAACTGATGCTTCTTATGTGGTGTGGCTTGGGATAGATAGGCAAGGTGAGCCCGTCAATACTATTAATGATGAGGTATTGGATGAGTTGAATGGTATTTTGCATGATATTGCACATCGCACGAATGTTAAAGGATTAGTGATTCACTCATTAAAACACAAAGGTTTTATCGCTGGAGCAGACGTTCATTCTTTCGCAGATCTACGGCAGCCAGCGCAAGCTGTTGATTTTTTGAGAAAAGGGCAGGCTGTGTTTTCTTATTTAGAATCAATGTCTGTGCCTACTGTTGCAATGATCAATGGTTTTTGCATGGGTGGTGGCTTAGAACTTGCCCTGGCTTGTGATTATCGTATTGCAACGGATGATGAAAACACAAAAATTGGCCTACCCGAAGTGTTGCTCGGGATACATCCAGGTTGGGGTGGCACAGTACGTTTGCCAAGACTTATAGGTGGTTTTAATGCATTAACAAAGGTGATATTAACGGGGCAAAGTTTAAGTGCTGTGCGTGCTAAATCTTTAGGAATGATCGATGAAGTCGTACCGCTTAGACAACTTGCACGAGCTAGTGTGTATTTTATATTCAATAAACCAGCTAAGCACAAACCTAACCTGTTCCACTCTTTTAGCAATTTTGTATGGAGCCGAAGGCTTCTCGCTAAACTAATGCGGATGCAGGTTGCTAAAAAAGTGCGAAAAGAACATTATCCCGCTCCATTTGCTGTGATTGATCTTTGGGAACGTGAGGGTGAGTTTGGCGAAAGAGCATACTTAAAGGAAGCCGACTCAGTAGAGCAATTGGTTACACAAGGTAAAACCAGTGCCAATCTGATTCGCGCTTTTCTATTGCGTGAGAGGATGAAGCGTTTTGCTAAAGATAGCGACTTTAAAGCGCAGCATGTTCACGTCGTTGGTGCAGGCGTTATGGGAGGTGACATTGCAGCATGGTGTGCTTTGCGGGGATTAAAGGTTACCCTTCAGGATACAAGCTATGAAAAAATTGCCCCGGCTATTGCTCGTGCAAACCAATTATTTAAGAAAAAATTAAAAAAGCCGCGACCTATCCAGAAAGCTATGGATAATTTGCTGCCAGATCCTTTAGGTCATGGTATTGCAAGAGCTGATGTAATTATCGAGGCAGTGTTCGAAAATCTTAATGTTAAGCAAGAACTGATAAAACATATTGAAGCAACAGCTAAAGCGGATGCAATCATTGCCACCAATACGTCAAGCATACCACTTGATGAAATCAGTATTGTGATGCATGACCCAGAGCGGCTTGTTGGGATTCACTTTTTCAATCCAGTTTCCAGAATGGAATTGGTTGAGGTAGTGAGCAGTAAGAGAACCACTCAGAAAATCGCTCGTGATGCATCGGCTTTTGTTGTTCAAATAGGTCGTTTGCCTTTACCTGTGCGATCAAGTCCAGGTTTTTTAGTCAATCGCGTATTGATGCCATATCTTATGGAATGTGTGCAATTACTGAGTGAAGGATATCGTGCGGAACTTATCGATGAAGCTGCGCTTTCTTTTGGAATGTTAATGGGTCCTGTGGAATTAGCCGATACAGTAGGTATTGATGTATGTCTTGCTGTAGCTGAAAATTTAACCGCGCATTTTGGTGGTACGGTTCCAGAAAAACTTAAAATGATGGTCAGTGAAGGACAGTTGGGTAGAAAAACTGGTCGAGGTTTTTATCGTTATAAACAAGGCAAAGCAATTAAGCACAAAGTTAGTTATAGCCAACAAGCAGACGATATTGCACATCGACTGATACTGCGGATGGTTAATGAAGCTGCAGCGTGCATTAGAGAAGGTGTTGTAGCTGATAGTGATCTGCTTGATGCTGGTATGATTTTCGGTAGTGGTTTTGCACCATTTCGAGGAGGTCCAATGCACTATGCCAAGCAATTTGGCAGCAACAAGCTCAATGAACTTTTTATCCAACTTGAAACACAGTATGGTGGACGGTTTAAAGCTGATACTGGTTTATAATTAAGCTAGCAAATGATGAGTAGTTTGCGCCTGGTTTTGCTTTATATCTTTGTCATGAACAAGGTGCTTGCAGCTGTATGGGTTGTGCCAGAACATGGGGATGTGGTTGGTAAGATCCAATACGCATCTCCAGAGCCTGGTGAAACTTTGTCTGAAGTTGGGATTCGTTTTGATATAGCCTATCGTGCTATGCTCAGCGCAAATCCCAACGCCCCTCGAGTAGGTCCTTTGACAACTGACTCAAGAGTGATTATTCCTTCTGAGTTTATTCTGCCATCAGTTCCTCGACGAGGTATCGTAATCAACTTAGCCGAGTATAGGCTATTTTATTTTCCAGCCGGTGAGAATGTTGTATATACATACCCTATTGGTATTGGTCGTCATGGATGGGAGACCCCGCTAGGCGTTACAAAGGTGATAGCAAAAGAGAGGAATCCTGCTTGGAGACCAAGCGAAAGGCTCGTTGAATTAGCCTCAAACCACGGTATATTGATGCCTGATCATTTTCCCAAAGGATCGCCCAACCCATTAGGACGATTTGCGCTTCGTTTAGGTTGGCCAAGTTATTTGATTCATGGAACCAATCAACCTGATGGGATAGGTGAGCGTGTGAGTGCTGGTTGCATCCGTATGCTTGGTGATGATATTGAACAGCTCTATGAGCTTACTCAGGTGGGAACGCCAGTTCGCATTATTTTTAAGCTGCATAAATAATGGGTGATGAGCACAATGATCAAGGCACCTAGGATGTCCATAATATAATGCCATCCAAGTAGAACACATGAAGCGACTAAAAGAAAATTTACTGGGAGCAACAATGCAAAAACTATGGGTAGTCCTCGGACCAAGTATAGACAAAACCATGCCCAGATGGCATGAAATGATGGGAGCGCAATCATTCCTCCATCTAGCGTGCTCGGGGTTAGGCCATGATGAATTTGAAAGAACTTCAATCCAGTAGCACATTGTGCCTTACTGAAGAGTTGACTCTTGATAATGCTTGCAGGCGCAGTGGTTGGGCAAAAATAATAGAAGCTAAAACCAAGTAACGCGCTGATTAGCATCAGTAAATAATACTCACGAACAGCAGTAAATTTCTTCATTAAGATCACAAAAATTGGAAGATAGCACATTTGATAGGGCAGAGAATCGTAAATGATTGTTAGGAGGCTTTTAAACTGGGGTTGATCATGAGTCCATTGCATGAGCTTGATGAGATTCAGATGAAGGCCAGATTCAATCTGCAAAATCTTGTCATCAATGGGCAGGAATGGGGTAAATTGGATCGCATTGGTGGCTAATGCTAATATTGACATCAAAATAAAGAACAGAACGAATTCCAGTGCAATTTTCGTGCATTTGTTTTCTTTGCCGAAAGTCAGATATGTGCCAGAAAAGATGAGAAGTAGTGAAATGAAAACGTTAAACGTACCGGGAGGAAAGTAGTTATTTCCATAAAAATGGTATACAGATAAATTGAGCATCAATGCAAAAATCGAAAATACAAAAAAAATCGCTGCTACACATACGACTTTAATTGGTACTAACATCATGATCTCTCAGATAAACCTTGATTGTTCTTCAGCTTAATTGCATGATAAATTTCTTCACGATGAATATTAATAGCTCTCGGTGCTTCAACTCCAAATTTGATATTGCCATGCTCTAGTGTCTTGAAGGCGATTAACTGTACAATATGCCCTTGTACAGTAATATATAAGGGCTCCTCGAAGGAGAGTGTGACTATGTCCATAGAAAACCTTGATATTTTTTAAGAATTTATAACGTATTGATTAACAAAATGCAACTTATGGTCTAGTTGTAAATTGATATCAACTAACAATTGCGGTATGATAAGCAGCTTTTCAAACCTTGCCTTACTCTAACGTTGTTTCTAGAAGGCTTTAATCCATAAGGAGTTTCAATGCGGCACTATGAAGTTGTGTTTCTTGTACACCCCGACCAAAGCGAGCAAGTTCCTGCTATGGTTGAGCGTTATGAGGCTATTATTAAAAAACATGAAGGTATTATTCATCGTAAAGAAGATTGGGGTCGAAGACAGCTTGCTTACCCTATCAAAGATGTTCATAAAGCCCATTACATCCTCTTGAATATCGAATGTAATCTCCAAGTGCTAGAAGAATTGAAAACCGCATTTAAGTTCAATGATGCGATTTTGCGATATTTAGTGATTTGTCAAAAACACTCGATTACTAGCGAATCAGTGATGATGAAGAAAGAAAAAGAAACTCGAGCAGCTTAAAGGGGAATGTTCATGTCTGTATATTTTCGTCGTAAAAAAATGAATCGTTTTGGAAGTGAAACTGGCGTTGAGATCGACTACAAAGATGTTAATACGTTAAAAAACTATATATCCGAAACTGGAAAAATTGTACCTAGTCGTATCACCGGCATCCAAACGCGTTTTCAACGTCAGCTGTCCAAGGCAATTAAACACGCAAGATTTCTTGGTTTGCTGCCTTACTGTGATAGTCACAAGTAAACATGTTATATCTTGGTGGACTAATTCTGAGTCAAGCCCAGCGTTTACTGCAGAGTCCACGTAGTGCTGTTTTGTATGCAGTACTACTGGCGATTTTGCCTTATACCACCTGGGTTTCTGTAGCAATTATTGCGCTTGTAACGTTAAGAAAAGGTTGGCAAAGCGGCGGCTTATTGCTTGCTTATACCGCTACTGCATATTTTTCTTTAGCGTTTGCATCCTCAGCATCAGTGTCAATCTCACTGTTGAATGCTGCGCTTACATTTATACCATGCTACTTAGCGGCTTGTGTTCTGAGCGTGACTGCAAGTTGGCGAGCAGTAGCATATGTATATCTTTTGCAGGTTGCGTTAATTGTTACGATTTTACAATGGTTGCTGCCTGAATATATCATGGCGCAGTTAACATTTGTAATGAATGTACTGCGTGACATGAATACTGATGACGCATTGAAAAATTTTATGAGTGACAATCCAAGCATTCACCAAAACGTTATTGCATGTTATCTGTTAGGTTTACAAGCGGTTGGGGTAATGCTTTCAGCCACAACTTCCCTTATGCTAGCACGTTCTGTGCAATCTCAGCTTTTCTATCCGGGCGGTTTTAGGCAAGAAATGTTGAGTTTTCGTGGGGACAAGTTGGGTTTTATGCTGTTGGCAGTGATATTTATTGCCGCGCGCCAGCAATATGAGTTTGCAATGTGCTTTATCCCAATGATCACATGTTTGTTCCTGTTCGCAGGTTTAAGCTTAAGTTTTAAGGCGTTGCCTAAGCAGAGATCTTTTGGATTGTTTATATTTACTATCATAACGATAGTGTTTTTGCCTTTCATAATGCTTCCGGCATATGTAATTTTTGGTTCGATAGATAGTTTATTTAATTTGAGGTTGTACCTGCCATCATCTGAAGCGGGTAAAACGATATAGGGGGGTCTTTAGATGCAAGTTATTTTATTAGAAAAAGTTAGAAACCTAGGTAGCCTAGGAGATTCAGTTAACGTTAAGCCTGGTTATGGACGTAACTATCTAATTCCACAAAACAAGGCTGTGTTTGCCACAGAGAAAAACATTGAGCTTTTTAATGAGCGCCGCGCTGATCTTGAGAAAAAAGCTAAAGCTTCTCTAGCGGCAGCTGAGCAGCGTGCTGCAAGACTAAACGACACGACTATTATCATTGCTTCACAAGCAAGTGATGAAGGTAAACTATATGGCTCAGTCGGTCCAAATGAAATCAAAGAAGCCCTTGTTTTAAAGGATTTGGAAGTGAGCAAGCGTGAAATTGTATTGCCTGAGGGTCCGTTCCACTCAGTTGGCCAATATGTGGTTGAAATTCATGTTCATAGCGATGTGATTGCTAACCTGCAAGTTGAAATTATTGCTGCTAAGTAAGACTCTGCAAAAATAGTGGGCGCTCTCGATTTTCTAATGGTCGAGAGAGCCTCACAACTGTTCTGAAGACTTCTCGCTTTTACTTTTTTATCTTTGACTGGCCTACGCCTTCGTTCCTCAGCTTGTCGGAGGGATCAAGGGGATATATATCAAGAGCAACTTTCTTCATACAGATAACCCCATTATGGGTTAGTGTCTTTAATTTTCTATTAGTCGGTTAACCCTCGGTCAGATATCATCTTTGTTCACTCCTAAGCGAAAACTAGGAGCGATAGATACATTCATTTTTTCCATTTGATATTGCAACCGATGCTGGGCCTCTGATCACTTGGAACAGGTTTGTCATGTAATATAGAATCGAGCGCGAGACGAATTGAGTGACCACTGAGCTCGATACCATTACCCGGACGAGAATCATCGAGCTGTCCTCTATATACCAAGTCGTTAGTATGATTAAAAACAAAAAAATCAGGGGTACAAGCTGCCTGGTATGCTTGCGCAACCTCCTGTGTTTCATCAAATAGGTAAGGAAACGGATAGTTGAGCTCAGTGGCTACCTGTTTCATATTCAGTGGGGAGTCATCAGGATAGGTTTTAACATCGTTTGAATTGATAGCAATAAAACGTACATCCTTTTGGTTATAATCTTCAGCAAGAAGAACGAGTTCTGGGTTTACATGCTTCACATAGGGACAATGATTGCAGATGAACATTACCACGGTTGCTTTGGCTTGTGTAGAATCGTCTATGCTTATCAACTCTCCATGGACTACATCTTTAAGTTTGAAGTGCGGGGCTTTCGTGCCAAGGGCTAACATGGTTGATGGTGTTTTTGCCATATAACATACTCCCTAATGTAAAAATACGAGTTTGTAACCTGAAATGAAGATAAATGCGAGGTTCAATATGAACCAAAGCCAGGCGATGCGCTTTCCCTGGCAGATAAGATACATAGCAAATATTGCGATAGCAAAGCTTCCAAAAAAAAACAGCAATTGGTTAACATAGGCAAAACCTATCGATAGCAGTGCAATACCCACAATCCCAATAAAATAATATATATTTTGTAGCTGTGAACTTAAGACGTAGTAGGTTAGCAATTGTGCACATAGCAAAATGGGAAGATAAATTTGCAGCATAGGACCCAACCCTAAAAAAATAGTGCCATGCCCGGCGAGAAGAATGATTTCAAGCGCTATAAAATAGGTTAATTGGAAGTAAAGGGCTGTTAATAACATTAACCCTGCGCCAATAGAATAGTAAGGCTCAGATGGCGCTTGAACTGCTCCAAAGAAGACGATAAAAGCCCCAAGGATACCTGCTATAATATACAATAGTTCTTGTGCTTTTAATTGCATTAAATTCACCAGTGAAGGAAGATACCTTTTGCAGCTGCATCATGTATAACCTGTCCTTGCTCTTTATTTGTTGACACCCAGTAGCTACCCATATTACTCAAGGCAAACTTGACGCGGGGGTACTGACAAACATCCAATACATCACTGCAATTGATAATGTTTATAGTATCCCCTTGTTGAGTGTAACACTTAAAATGCTGGCTCCGAACGTCAGAAGCAAAAGCCGCCCAACGACCTTGATCAAGCTTGCTATGTAGTTTAGGGCTCATTTGCTCACTATTGGCCTCATAAAGTTCTAATTCAATAGCTTCTCTTGAATTGTTTTCAATCAGAAATAGTGAGGGGGTGCCCTTTTCGTTGAGGGTGAGAAAGTTCTGCTGATATCCATAGCCACTCACTTCGCAACCTCTAGGGAAAGTAGAAGCTGATGAGATGTTCACAATAAAGAATGTAAAGTAGGTCATGAAAACTAGAGAACTGTTTTTAGAAAAGAAATTCATCATATCATCCAATAAATTACAGGAAACAAGGGCATTAGTGTATATTATCAAACCTCATTAGTCTTTAATTGCGTGTAATTTAGCCATAATTAGTGGTGAGCAAGTTCGGTAAAAACTAATGAATAAATACAACAGAACGTAGCCAAAGGAGATACTAAGCCATAACGGTTCTTTTTCAGGAAAGCGCAATAAAATTAGGATGGAGCTGAATCCATAGAGTGCAGAACAACAATGCATTAGTATTTTAAGGTGCTTAGAATTGGTCAGATAATCTATTCTAGATGGATAAACATACTTGATGGGGACAAAGATTAAAACACAGAGAATCATGAGTATTACCGCATTGACAGTCATCGACGTGCTAAAAATGTACATATAGAACACAGCAAAATTCCAGTAGCAGGGAAAACCTTTAAAAAAATGATCAGGTGTTTTTGCATCAGTTTGGCAAAATTGGTAAGAGGATGTGATACTAATACCAATAATAACCCAGATAGCAAGGGAAGTTGGCAACATGTCTTGTTTTACAACGAGAAAAAAACATGGTGTTACAACATAATTCAAAAAATCAACAATATTGTCTAGTAGTGCGCCATCTATCGTAGGGGTGTATTTCTCTACTTTTACCATACGAGCAAGTGTCCCGTCCAATGCGTCAATTGCTACTGTAGCACCCATCAGCCATAGCGCGTGGGTAAATTTATGGTGGTAAATTTGCATCAATGTCAGCACACCGATGAAAGTGGCGCTTGCAGTAAAGGCATGTACGCCCCAAGCCAAGATATAATTAATGAGCGGATGTCCGTTTGTTTTGTAGGTCATTGTTTGTCCTAAATCAGAAATGGATTGAATATTTGCGCATCTTGGCACAGGGAATCACGCCCCACGAGCTGCTATGAAATAGTAACAGTAGTGGTGGTGCGTTGACAATTGATCCTTGGTAATTGTGCCTGCTTGTGTATGTCAAATGCTCTGTTGCTGGGAGTGGTCTTGCATATCGGTTCTTATGCATTATCGACGATATTGACTTGCCATCTTATCCTACGCTAGCCAAATCATTATAATGATGGGAAGATGTGATATGGAAATTCTTCTCTATTTGTGTGAGGTTATAGGATGCAAACTCATCGAATTAATCCTGCAACAGAGGAATTATTTGAGAGTTTAGATTGCGATACAACAGAGATTGCTGCTGATCTTATTGTTAAAGGTCAAGATGGATATATCCACTGGCGCAATCTCAAGCTTGGTAAAATAAGTCAGTTGATGTTAGCTATGGCTAATATTTTGCGTAAAAATGCTTATCAATCAATTGGAATTTAAAAACTTGAAGTTGGTTCATGCTTCGAAAATGATTTTGTTGCTTCTGATCCGTATTATCCCTTGGTGGGATTTAAGGTTCAGGTTTTGGTAAGGAATTAGCTCGAGAGGGTAAATTAGAGTTTGTAAATACGAAAACAGTTGTTATGACTAAGTACAGATGATCCAAAGTGAGCTATTGCTTAAATTCTCATCGCAAAAAGGCTTCGGTTGGGGTTATAATTCACCTCAATTTATAAACAAGACTTGTTGGGGTTAAATCATGTCTTATAAGTTTGAAGAGGGTAAAGAGAAGATCATTGACGCTGTGGTTGATAAAGTTTTGCGCGACATGTCATATGATCAAGCTCAATTATGCGCTGAATTTGTCCGTCAATTTTATGGCACAGTTGCGCCTGAAGATATTGAGGAATGGTCTGTTGAGGACTTATACGGGGCTGTAGCAAATTTTTGGGAGTTGATCCAGGAAAGAGCCCCAAATGAAATTAAAATCCGAATATATAATCCAGATTTTGAGCGACATGGCTGGCAAACGACGCATACAGTAGTCGAAGTTATTTGTGATGATATGCCATTTTTGGTTGATTCAATGAGGCTTGTTGTAAATCGTATGGGATTGGTATCTCACTTGATTATTCACATGGGAGGGGTTCATGTTATTCGTGGTAAAGAAAATGAAGTCACAGCTATTTTTCCTCGATATGATGAACTGCCTAAGGAAGCCGTAACCGAAGCACCCATTTTGATGGAAATTGATAGGCAAACGGATCCCAAAATTCTTCAAGAGCTTCACAATAATATTGAACATGTGCTTAGTGAAAATCGGGATGTTGCAGATGATTGGCTTCCAATGCGCGCACGTGTCCAAGAGATGGTGGATGAATTAGAAAATGCTTGCCCATTATTAGATGAACAAGAGCGTCAAGAATCTATAGCATTTCTCAATTGGATTGAGGACCATCACTTCACTTTTCTAGGCGTTCGTGATTATGAATTAATTCAAAAGGATAATGAAACTTATCTTCAGGCTATCCCTGGCACAGGTTATGGTTTATTAAGGCGATCATCAGAGAATAAAGAGGCACGAAAAATCTCAGCAATGGCTCCGGAAGCGCGGGCTTTGACACTCTCTACACAAATACTTGTTGTCTCTAAAACCAATACCAGAGCGAGTGTTCATCGAGATGCTTATACTGATTATATTGGTGTTAAAAGATTTAACAATAAAGGGCAGGTGATAGGCGAGCGGCGTATTATAGGGCTCTACACGTCAGCGGCTTACAATACAAATCCTAAGCACATTCCTTTTTTGCGCCATAAAGTTGCGCTTATCATGAAAAATTCGCTACTTAATCCTCGTAGCCACGCAGGGAAGGTTTTGCTAAATATCCTTGAGACCCTCCCACGAGATGATCTAATTCAGGGCTCAGATGATGAGTTGCTAGACATAGCGATGGGTATATTTTATATGCAAGAGCGTCGACGGATTCGAATGTTTGCGCGTATGGATGTTTATCAGCGATTCATATCATGCTTGGTATATGTTCCAAAAGAGCGGTTTAACACAGAACTTCGGCAAGCGATGCAAGCGGTCTTAGAAGCGAGCTTTAAGCCACATGAAATAAGTTACTCAACATTGTTTTCTGAGTCAGTATTAGCAAGAATTCATTTTATGATTCGGATTGATCCCAAACAGAAATTAGTAGTAAATTTTAAAGAAGTTGAGAGGAGGCTTATCGAAGTAGGGCGTTCATGGGGGGATGATTTACAGCAGTTTTTATCTGAAGATATGGGGGAGGAGAAAGCGAACCAGGTGCTTTTGAAGTACAAAGGAGTATTCCCAGCGGTATATATGGCTAATTTCTCACCAAGAACAGCTGTTTTTGATATTAAGCACATTGAATCTCTTTCAAAAGATAATTCGTTAGGGATGAATTTTTATCGGCCATTGGATGAGTATGCTAACCATTTTAGACTTAAAATATATCAACATGATGTTACAATTCCTCTATCAGATGTTCTACCTATTATTGAAAATCTTGGGTTACGGGCAATCAGTGAGCGTCCATATAACCTAAAATTTTCTGATGAAAAAATCGCATGGATCAATGATTTCTCCTTGCACTATACCCATGATATTAAATTTGAAATTGATGAAATTCGCGATTTATTTCAAAATGCATTTACTAAAGTTTGGTTTTCAGAAGCTGAGAATGATGGATTTAATCAATTGGTTTTAGCTGCGGGCTTAGATTGGCGACAAGTGTCAGTGTTAAGAACATATGCCAAATATTTTAAGCAGGTAGGTTTCACGTTAAGCCAGGATTATATCGAAACATCATTGAATCATAATCCTATTATTGCTAAAAAAATTGTTGCCTTATTTGAGCACCGCTTTAAACCAAATCTGAAGGCCAAACGTGAGGAACGATTTAATACTCTATTGCAAGAGATCTTGTCAGATCTAAAGCATGTATCTAATCTTGATGAGGACAAGATTATACGTCAATATATCGAAGCGATATCTGCAACATTACGGACCAATTATTACCAATTGGATAGTAATGGAAATCAAAAAAACTATATCTCAATTAAGCTAAGCACCAAATTGATTTCTGCGGCCCCACGTCCTTATCCAATGTATGAGATTTTTGTTTATGCACCAACATTTGAGGGGGTGCATTTGCGTTGTGGAAAAGTTGCCCGAGGCGGTATTCGTTGGTCAGATCGCAAAGAAGATTTTCGTACAGAAGTTCTAGGCCTCATGAAAGCGCAAAATGTTAAAAATGCTGTAATTGTTCCTTCTGGAGCAAAAGGCGGTTTTATTGCCAAGAAACTACCGATTAATGGGAGTCGTGAAGAGATTCTTGCAGAAGGTATCCGTTCTTATCAGGGCTTTATTCGTGGATTATTGGATATTACTGATAACTATCGAGATGGTGTGGTTGTTAAACCGCAAGATGTGGTTTGCTATGATGAAGATGATATTTACTTGGTTGTTGCGGCAGATAAGGGTACAGCAACTTTTTCAGACATAGCGAATCAAATTTCAATTGAATATGAGTTTTGGCTTGGCGATGCATTTGCTTCAGGGGGCTCTGTAGGATATGACCATAAAAAAATGGGCATTACCGCAAGAGGTGCCTGGGAATCAGTTAAGCGACATTTTTATGAAATGAAAATTGATATCAACACGACTGATTTTACTGTGGTAGGTATTGGTGATATGGCGGGGGATGTATTTGGAAATGGGATGTTGCTGTCTGAACATATCAAATTGATAGCAGCATTTAATCATATGCACATTTTTGTTGATCCATCTCCATGCCCAATAACAAGTTTTGCAGAGCGAAGACGATTGTTCGATTTGCCGCGGTCAACCTGGGCCGATTACGACTCAAAATTAATTTCTAAAGGTGGGGGTGTTTTTCTGCGTAGCGCTAAATCCATTACCGTAACCAAAGAGATGAAGCATGTTTTTGGCCTTAAGCAGTCTGAGATTGAGCCCAATGAACTTATCCGAAGTATTTTAATGGCAAAATATGATCTTCTTTGGAGTGCAGGTATTGGCACATTTGTTAAAGCATGCTCTGAAAATAATTTAAGTGTTGGTGACCGAACGAATGACGCTATACGTATTAATGCAACACAATTGCGCTGTAAAACTGTGGGTGAGGGCGGTAATCTAGGAATGACACAATTAGCACGCGTGGAGTATTCTTTAGGTGGAGGTCTTGTCTATTCTGATTTTATCGATAATTCGGCTGGTGTCAGTTGTTCTGATAAAGAAGTCAATATCAAAATTCTATTGGATGGGGTCGTTGCGGCTGGTGATTTGACTGTGAAGCAACGTACTGACCTTCTTATGAAAATGACAGATGATGTTGCGAAACTTGTATTACGCGAAAATTACTTACAAACCCGTGCAATCAGTCTTGCGGCAAAGCAATCGCTTCGATCTGTGGAATTACATAGTCGTTATATTACCGAACTTGAGCGTAACGGTAAATTAGATAGGGCTCTTGAGTACCTACCAAATGACAAAGAAATTATGGAACATAAGATGGTCGGTAAAGGGTTGAGCACACCCGGTATGGCAATATTACATTGTTATAGCAAGATCATTTTGAAAGAAGCAATTCTCGCCTCAGATGTACCTGAAGATCCATATTTCAAACAGTTATTAGAGAGTGCATTCCCAACTCAACTGCAAGAGTCTTATAAAAAGCAAATGCAGCAGCATCCTCTAAAACGTGAAATTATTGCAACCAAAATTAGTAATATTATTATTAATGAAATGTCATTTAGTTTCATATATCGGATGCAAGATGAGACAGGTGCTCCTGCCTCTGCCATTGTTAGAGCCTATATGATAACTAGAAGTGTGCTCAATATGGAGGATATCTGGGCTCAAGTTGAGGCGTTAGGGGTGGAAATTGATTCAGATCAATTAGCAGATATTATGCAGCTCTATATTCGATTGCTTCGCCGAGTTACCCGCTGGTTTCTCCGAACCCAACGGATGAGACTTGATATCACCAAGGCTGTGAAACTATATGCTCCCGGCATCAAAGAACTGAAACAAGAGATGCCTGCAGTTTTTGGTGAAGCGCATGCTCTGCAATGTACCAGGAAGCGCGAACAGTATCTCGCCTTAGGTATTCCTCAAAATCTTGCTAATGAGCTGACTATTACGAGAGGATTGTTTGCTTCGATGGATATTTTGGAAGTAGCGCATGAGCTTTCAATATCGATAACAAAAGCGGCTGAGGTCTATTTTTATCTTGAAGAACTTTTGGATTTATCATGGATCCGCAACCAAATTATTATTCACACAACAGAAAATCATTGGGAAGCACTATCGAGAGAGGCGTTGAGGGATGATCTTGATTGGCAGCAACGTCAATTAACAGCAGGAATTTTACGATTTAACGAAGAGAGACAGGATTTCAGGGTGTGTTTTGAATTATGGGCAGGCAATCATCAAGGGCTTATCGATAGATGGAGAAATGTATTAGCTAACTTGCGATCTAGTTCTGTACTTAACTACACGATGTTCTTTGTAGCGATCCGTGAGTTATTGGATTTGACCCAGACTACGATTCAAGTGACGGGGCAGTCAACACATACGCAGGAAGCTTGAAACAGATACAGATGCAGATACAGATACATGACTTAGGTTTATTTCAAGGAGTGAAATGATGAGCATTGAAGCACCATTGCAGTATTCTACAACAGCTAAGTTTTTTCATTGGTTAGTTGCGGTGATTGTGATTGCCATGTTATCGGGTAGTTTCTTTTTAGAGGATGTTCCTGAAGCTTTCCAATCTAATGCTTATATGTTGCATAAGTCATTTGGTTTGACAGTGTTGTTTTTGATGATTATTCGATTTATTTGGATAAATTATGCAGGGAAGCCGCGCCAACCACTTAGCATGGCTTTATGGGAGAGAGTGCTCTCTCGAGTTGTGCAATATAGTTTTTATGTATTTCTCGTTTGTATGCCATTGGTTGGTTGGATCATGTCTGTAGCAGAGGGGCGTACACCAAGTTATTTTGGATTATTCAATATGCCATTACCCATTCATGAAAATAAGCAGCTAAGCGATATCATGGCAGAGGCGCACACTGTTGTAGCTTGGATTTTGATCGTCTTATTGGTGTTGCATATACTTGGAGCATTAAAGCATGAGTACATTAATAAAGATGATGTTCTAAAGCGTATGCTACCAGGCAGAAAAATGAATGTGAATACCAGAAAAAAATAGTATCAGGTAACGCCCTTTTAGGCCCCCTAAATGACGTTCAGCGTGTGTATTTAAATGCATGTGTGGAAACTTCAGTTAAGATCGATGAATATGATGAATGACAAAATGCTACCTTTCTTAGGGAGCCTGATTTGAAGAATGGCTCATATATAACGCGTCCTTGCATGACAGATTTTTTATTATGGTCATAGATTAAACAGGGCGTGTTAACAGTTGCCCAATAACATCTACCTGACGCGGCATGTATGCGTCATCTAGGAAATCTCTTTAGACCGTCGACAAGCAACGGTACGTGGGCACTTTAGAGCAATTTTAATTGGAGGGCCCCAAATATTATGCTCGCACTACAGCACGAATATAACCAGGGCAATGTGTGTGTAGGACAATTTTCCAGTATTTATTATAAGCTTACCGCTCTCCTTGCCGCGTTTCTTGTTGATTAAGCGGAATACCCCAGCGTGCGGTAAAATTCAATCTTTATGGGCAAAATATAGGCCATTGAATAATGTGTCAGATGAGGCTAGCCGCATTGTGATAATCCCAAAATAAAATCGCAATTTAGAAGGCGGATTGAGCAAGGTAAAAGCTTATGGGCATTAAATGATCAAAGCAAATATCACTCATACATTTAGCTCTATGTAACAACGCGATTGATTTTCTCTACGAAGCGACATTATCATACTACTCAAACACCTAGCGCGGGAGGTGGCAGATCGAATTGATCTGAAAAATCTGCCCTCAAATTAAGGTTGAGAATACTGAAAAAAAATTTTAGTGCGTGTTGACTAAGTATATTTTGTCATTAGCATGTCTAATAATTTTATTCGCAAATGATCTTGCTCGGAAGTTGATAGCTTCAAATTTTGATAGTTGGTGATATAAAACATATCTTCAGCACGCTCTCCTGCTGTGGCAATCTTAGCATTGTGAAGATTTATTTTTTCTGTTAAAAATATATTGCTGATGATGGATAGCAAGCCAGGCCTATCGCTTGTAACAAGAAATACACATGTATGTTGATTTTCGTTATCATCGTTAAATGTAATCGTTGGCGCGAAGCTAAAATGAGCTTGCGCACGCGACAGGCGTCTTTCGATGGTGGTTGGTAAAGTGGTTGTATCCTTCAAATGCATTTCCAATGCTTGTTTTATATTTGCTCTTCTATGATCATCAAAGAGCGCTTGGTTTTTTTCATCAAGAATAATATAAGTGTCGATATCAAAAGAATTATGGGTTGTTTGAATAGATGCTTCTTGAATGGTCGCTTGTTGGTTAGATAATACAGTGGTGGTTATTGTAAAGCGTTCATCTCGATGTGGCATGTAGATAAAGACCTCAGTACCACCTTGGGTATGGTGGGGCATGATCAAGACCAAGGGAAAGGTGGTTGCTTGAAGGATTGCCTTGGTATGTTCTGCAATAATTTCGGCAGGCTCATGTAAAAAGTATTTTCCTTCAAAATTAATCCATAAATTGTATGCAGCTTCCTTTGAAATATCAGCCTTGGCTAAAAAAGCCAAAGCCTCTTTTTTTCTTCGCGAAATAATGTTTGATTCATCTAGAACTGTATTTTCTTGTTCGATAAGTCCCGCAGCAGATAGATACAATTCTCTTAGTAATGAATCTTTCCACGCATTCCAAAGGGTTGGATTTGTTGCGCAAATGTCTGCAACTGTTAAAAGATAAAGGTGATCTAAATACTCTTTTTGAGGAATTAAGCGACAAAATTGAGCAATGGTTTTTGGGTCATAAATATCCTGTCGCTGTGCCGTTTGAGACATTAGAAGATGATGTTTAACTAGCCAAATAAGTAGGCTCTGTTCGTGTTCACTTAACTCATGTCGAACCGCAAATTTATGGGCCTCTTTTGCTCCGAGCTTTGAATGATCATCCCCGCGACCTTTGGCTATGTCATGAAAGAGGGCTGCGAGATATAGGATATCTCGATGCTGTAAATTTTGCATTAATTGTGCGCATAAAGGGAATGTTGTTTTATATTGGCTGAGTAAGAATCTTGATATGTTTCTTACTACAAAGAGTGTATGTTGATCTACTGTGTATACATGAAATAAATCGTACTGCATTTGTCCAGTTACTTTTGCAAAAGAGTCAAGATAATGACCTAATACACCATAGCGACTCATACGTCTTAAAGCACGGTATGGACTTCTGGAGGTACGTAGAATAGCAAGAAAAGTACTTGTTGCAGGCTTTGATGCACAAAAAAAGTTGTCGAGTAAGTATAGATGCTGACGAATCAAACGAATAGTACTGGCACGGATCCCCTCGATGCTTGGATCATTTGCGATCCATAAAAAAATGGTCAGTAAAGCCACTGGATGTTGTGCAAAAATTTTTTCGTGCCGTACCTCAATATAATGATTTGAGAGCTGGAATGATGAATCCAAGGGTAAAAGAACTTGTTTTTCTCTGTGTACGATAGCCTCTCTAAACCATTGTAATAGCATTTCATTTAATTCGCGACCGCGTTTTATGATTTTAAAGTAGTTCTTCATGAATTGTTCTATGGCTAATGCATGAGGCTTATCTTCATAACCAAACAATTTTGCAAGCTTAATTTGATAATCAAAGAGCAAACGTTCTTCATTTTTTTCAGCAAGGGTATGAAGAGCGAATCTAATACGCCAAAGAAAATGCAGGCAGTGAAAAAACTCTTCATGTTCCTTGTCAGTAATGAAGCCATATTGAATACCGTCGGCCAATTTCTTTATGTTGAAATGGCGTTTACTGACCTGCGATACAATTTGAAGATCACGTAAACCTCCTGGACCATATTTTACATTCGGCTCTAGGTTATAAGCTGTTTCATTATATTTTTCATAACGCTTGCGCTGTTCTTCCAATTTGGCAAAATAGTAATCATGACTTGACCACATATGTAGCGGATGAATTTGATATAACAGATCTTCCATTAACGATGCTCGTCCAATGAGCAAATGCATATCGATTAAGCTCGAAATAACTGTAATGTCTTGGCTTGCTAGCAGAGAGCAAGCATTAACTGTCGTGATTTGGTGGCTAACTTCTAGTCCTAAGTCCCAGCAATCCTGGATAAAATGCTGAGCGTTATTTATCTCAGCTCTATCTGTTGTTTCAAGATGAAGTATCAAGAGGTCAATATCTGAGTGAAGCTGGAGTTCGCGCCGCCCATAACTTCCTAATGCCAGAAGACAAAACTGGTTATTTACATCAAGAGCATGATGTTCAAACAGACGAATAAGAATTTCGTCAATAACTGTATTAAGCTTGTATGTGATCGTGGCGATATTGCTATGTTTAAAACAATCATCACCAAGTGAGCGCTTCAGTTCTTGTAATGTATGTTTGAGAACAGCAGGACAGCAAAGATTTTCATTATTATGATTAGAATGATTTATAAGTATACGTCCCATGACAGCTAAGAAGTTTTGCCAACAGCAAGACTATCAAAATGTTGATCCTCGAGAGTATGAATATATTTATCGTATTGTAATCTTTGCGCATCAGAAAGTAGCGAGTATATTTCATGCCTAACCAATGCTCTATGCTTCATGATGGTTCCAAGGATTTCCTTTTTCTCGTTGATAATTTTATCTAATGCTCTTTCATCAACGATATTTTGTTGTATCACAAGTTCAATTCGATCCCGGACTAATAATAATTGACTCTGTTTAGCAGCGATCATTGCGTAAGATTGGTTTTGTATGGATTTGATTTTGTTAAGTTGTTTGTCGGTTAAATGGAGGTAACTAAAAAGCTCTTTATTGCATACACAAGGTGCTTGGGCTTGCTGTGGTGGGGGTTTGACAACCTCCGTTACAACAGGAGGTGTATCATAAGCTAATTTGATTAGGAGATGATCTACTGCAAATGCTGAGCATGAAAAAAGTAGCGCTGACAAAAATGCTATAGAAAGTCCTGATATAAAACGCATCAAAATTTTCCTTAAACTCATGTCACATTAGATATATCATCTTATGCATTTTAATTGCTGAGAGCAAGTATATATGGTATAAATACGGCGCTTTTAACTACACACACGTTTCGTCACATGTGACTGGGTCCCGAAAGGGTGTCATATGGGGGGCGTGGAGGCATAACCCTGGAGAATAAAATATGAATGTAAGTATGCGTGAACTTCTTGAAGCTGGTGCTCATTTTGGCCACAGGACAAGATTTTGGAATCCAAAAATGGCTGAGTACATTTTTGGTCAAAGAAACAAAATCCACATTATCAACCTCGAAAAAACAATGCCGTTAATGAACGATGCTCTTAATTATGTGGGTAAACTCGCGGGTAACAAGGCTAAAATCCTATTTGTAGGGACAAAACGTGCAGCACAAGAAAGCATACGTAACCACGCTAAGCGATGTGGAATGCCTTTTGTTGATCATCGCTGGTTAGGTGGCATGCTTACCAACTATAAAACAGTTCGCCAATCAATTTTCAGATTAAAAGAGCTTAAAAAACTAAGAGATGAAGGTGCATTTGAAGGCATGATCAAAAAAGAAGCCTTGATGTTGACACGTGAGCTTGAAAAACTCGAACGAAGTCTAGGTGGTATTGAGGATATGGGTGGTTTACCTGATGCTCTATTTATTATCGATGTTGGTTTTGAGCACATTGCAGTTGAGGAAGCTCGGCGTTTGAGAATCCCTGTAATAGGCGTAGTTGATACAAACAATGATCCAGACAACATTGATTATATTATTCCAGGCAATGACGATTCTATGCGTGCTGTTGATATTTACATTCGAAGTGTTGCTGATGCAATTCTCGATGCTCAACAAAGTAACTCAGTGGGATCAAGGGATGAGTTTGTTGAGGTTCAAGAAAAAGCACCAGCCAAGGGCGCACATTCAAAAGCTCAGGCAAAGTCAACTGAGATGAAAAAAGAAGCAGCAGACACGAAAGTTCAAGTTAGCAGCACTGAAGTAGAGTCTACCAATGCTGTTGATGATGAGATTGTTAATACATCAATCGAAACGTCAGAGAAGGATACTGAAAAAGCATCAGCGAAGACTGCATCTAAAGCGACTGCTAAATCAGTCACGAAGACCCCAGCTAAAGCGACTTCTAAAGATTCGAACAAAGGATCTGAAAAGGAAGGCGAAAAGGCGCCCGCTAAGGCTTCAGCAAAACCTTCAAAATAAGCTTAAGTTTTATTCAAATCAAGAACCCTTATTAAAAAGTAGGGGTTCTTAGACGGAGAAATGACATGACAATTAGTGCCTCAGAGGTAATGAAACTACGTGAGCGTACAGGCGCGGGTATGATGGAATGTAAAAAATTTTTGATTCTTACAGAAGGGGATATTGAAAAGGCTATCACAGAAATGAGGAAGGCTGATCAGGTAAAAGCTGACAAGAAGGCCGATCGGGTAGCTGCTGAAGGGGTGATTGTGATTGCACGGTCAGCTGATGAAAAAACTGCAGTGATGCTCGAAATTAATAGTGAAACTGATTTTGTTGCTCGTGATGAGAACTTTATCCAATTCGCTCGTGCAGTATCAGAGGCTGCGATAGAGCAT
>JBIIJL010000116.1:0-4466 GCA_044233795.1 Legionella sp.
GTTTCAGGATCACATACTGTTGAACAAGCAAGATTAGAACTTATAGCAAAAATTGGTGAAAACATTAAGTTGCGTCGTATCAAAACACTCACTAGTGATGGTGTTGTTGGTTATTATTTACATGGTTCGCGAATTGGTGTTTTAGTCTCTTTAAAAAATGGAGCTGATGCCCTAGCCAAAGATATTGCGATGCATATTGCTGCAAGTCGTCCCATTGTTGTTAGTCGTGAGGAAGTGCCACAAGATGCAATTCAAACAGAGCGGGAAATATTTACGGCTCAAGCCCTTGAAAGTGGCAAGCCACAAGATATTATGGATAAAATGATCGAAGGTCGAATCAGTAAATTTGTTGCAGAAGTAAGTCTTTTGGGACAACCTTATGTTAAAGATCCCAACATCACCGTGGAGCAACTGATGAAAAACAAGGGCGCTGAAGTAATATCGTTCGATCGTTTTGAAGTCGGTGAGGGTATCGAGAAAAAAGAAGACAATTTTGTTGAAGAAGTCATGGCTCAGGTTCGCGAAAAATGACAGACGTTAATGTTCCGACATTAAAATACAAACGCGTTTTACTTAAATGTAGTGGTGAGGCGTTGATGGGTAAGTCCCAGTTTGGGATTGATCCAGCTGTTCTTGATAAAATTGCTAAAGATGTATTGCTACTTATCCAGCTTGGCGTGGAAGTTGGCCTGGTCATTGGAGGGGGTAATCTTTTTCGTGGAAAATCGCTGCAGGCAGCAGGGCTCGGTCGTGTTACTGGTGATCACATGGGCATGCTGGCTACAGTGATGAATGCATTAGCGATGCGTGATGCACTAGAGCGCATTGACCTTCCTGCGCGTATTATGTCAGCAATTCCAATGCTGGGCGTTGTCGACCCATATCATCGCCGTAAGGCTATGACTCATCTGCGTAATGGACATGTGGTTATTTTCGCGGCTGGTACGGGTAATCCCTTTTTTACAACTGATACAGCAGCCTGTCTTCGAGCAATTGAAGTTGGAGCTAATATTGTTTTAAAAGGGACTAAGGTTGATGGTATATATTCATCTGATCCAGTTAAAAATTCAGATGCAAAACGTTATGATGTGTTAACTTATGCTGAGGTTTTAAATCAAGGATTGCAAGTTATGGATGCTACAGCGATATGCTTATGCCAGGATCAAGGAATGCCTTTATTGGTATTTAACATCGCAGAGACTGGTGTGTTAGAGAAAATTGTTAAAGGTGAGCGGGTAGGAACTTATGTAGGAGCAAGTCATGATGAATGAAATCAAGAGTGATGCTGAAAAAAGAATGAAGAAAACGGTTGAGTCACTTCGGCACGAAATGTCTAAAATTAGAACAGGAAGGGCTAATTCAGGACTCTTAGATCATGTGCAAGTAGACTATTATGGGAACATTACACCACTTAACCAAGTAGCAACAATTTCTAGTGCTGATGCTCGTAATTTGTTGGTTACGCCTTGGGAGAAAGCGATGGTTCCGGCCATCGAAAAAGCTATCCTAAACTCAGGTCTTGGCTTAAACCCTGCCACCTCAGGGGCCGCTGTGAGAGTACCTATGCCATCGCTAAGCGAAGAACGTCGTAAGGAAATGACCAAAATCGTTCGTGGTGAGGCTGAGCAAGGACGTGTTTCTGTCCGAAATGTTCGTCGCGATGCAAATCAACAATTAAAAGAGTTGGTAAAAGACAAAGCAATTAACGAAGACGATGAGCGTCGAGCGAGTGATGTGATTCAAAAACTGACTGACAAATACATTGAAGAAATTGATATTGTTTTGGCTGCCAAAGAAAAAGATCTGATGGAAATATAGGTTCTGTTGACAAATCGTTTTGGAGAATGTTCTGGAGTGCCCATGTATCGGGGCTTGTTAACAGCGTCTCCAGAGTTCACCTACATTAGGCCGATAATCCCCGTCATGTAAGCTTTGTAGAGCAAATCTCAACACGTCCTTGGTATCTCTGCTGTACATGTCAGATTTTTTGTCATGTGCAGAGAATCGTATCGATTACATGTTGTTCATATCGTCATTATACATCCCCATCTTGGGTGCCACTCAATTTTTAAAACCGAATGATTGCTCTCAAATAGTCCTATCAATGCAGCAATCGACGTATGATTTGACGCAATTACAATCAGGTTTGCAGCTCGAGGAATAGGTATACAAATAGTTTTTTGTTCAAAAACCTCTCTAATTAGATTTAATATAGACCATTGTTCATGTGGGTTAGCTAAATTTAAAGCCATGATGCCCTCGTTGTTTAATATACGACGACAGTTTTTAAAAAATTCATAATTATTGCATTGCGCTGGGTAGTGATGAGAGTCAAAAAGATCCACCAAGAGATGCTTGTACTGGAGGTTTGATGTCCTGACGAAATCTTTTGCATCTTGATGGGTGATGGTAATTTTTGCAGAGCACTTAATCTCAAAAAATTGATGAGCAATGTCAATGATTTCCTGACTCAACTCTACAGCGTGGATAGAATTTTGTGGAAAACGAGAGGCTATCGCGTGGAGAACAGCCCCACCACCAAGTCCTAGAAGACAAACACTCGCAGGATCGCGACTTACCTGAAGTAACATTGCAGGAACGTAGCTGGTGAGAGGTTTTCCAGGATGCCGACGGTTAATCAAAGTTTGTATTGCAGAGCTGTTTGTTGTAAGCCAGCGATAAAAATAATTTTGATATACTTTTATTCCACTGGGTGACGTATACATGCATCGTTTGACAAGTAGTTTCCACATGATGAGTTCTTAGTCTACAGATTTAATTAAAGTAGTATTTGTGCTTATTCTAGAGCGTTGATTGGCTAACCTTTAAACAAAGAGACATGGTCTATATTTAATGATCAACTTCATGCAGAAAAAGGTTACAGGAGTTTGCATGATAAAGCACGAGAAGGCTATGTATATAAAATGCTGTAAATTTGGGATGACAAATTAAGAGTTAAGCCATTGCTAGAATTTTGTAGTATTGAGTTGCGATATAGCAATAAGAATTTAGGAGAATAGGGATGACGGAATACAATATTTTCGTAGGGGAAGAACTTCTGTCATAGCTTTTATTAGCTCAAGCTAGTTTGGCGAAGTTCATTGAAATTGTATTGAACCAAATATTAGAGGTGCAGGTGCGTGATCCGTTGATTGCAAAGCGATGTGAACGGTCAGAGGAGCATGTGATTTATCACAATGACTACCGGTCACGACAACTTCACGCGCGTGTTGGCTCTGTGACATTTGAACAATCGCTAGCTGACCGAGAGACGGCTAAATCAAACGTACTTGAACTTAACAAAATGAGAAATTAAACAACTAACTCGATGGGCCGGATAAAGGAGAAGCAAAACAGGTACTAATAGACCTGGGGACACGGCTTATGGCTTGTGGCCTAGAGCTACATACTGGTAAAACAAAATTGTATATTGGATAGATGGGCTAAGACGCAAACGGTATAAGAACACGGCATTCACCTTTTTTGAATATACATTTAAGCCCAGAATGGTTTGCAATGCGAATACGAAGCACCGCTTTGTATGTTTTACGCCAGCAGTTAGTAAAGAAGCACGGAAGGCAATGAGATTACGAGTTCGAAGTTTCGGATGGAGGTGGCTGACAGAGATAGACATGGCAGATATAGCCAAGCAATGTAATCGAGTTTTATATGAATGGATAAATTACTACGGCAAGATTATTCAAAAGTGAACTTAACAGTGTTTTGCGGCACTTTAACCAAACGTTGGTGAAGTGGTTGATTAGAAACTAAAAGGCCATAAAACCCGGCCATCACACTATCTTCAAAGGGTTGTTTTTAACACACTTAAGCTATTCGCGCATTGGGTTTCAAGAGTAAAAGGGGCATTTACTTAACAAGAGCGGTATGAGTCGAGAGGCTCACCTAACGTTCTGTGAGAGGCTATTGGGGGAGTTCCGCTGGCCTACTCGATTTTGACCACGGATATTTAGGCAAGTAGACAAAAGAACCTGCTTACGAGGTATACGACAAGTTGCGCCGTTCTTTTGGTTGAGAATTTCTCCTGCTGCATTGAAAATGTGCGGTGGCCACGTGACGCCGATACTTTATCGCTTACTAAACAAATCCGTTTGAGGCATTTGGAGCTTCTTCAGCGTGAACGTCCTAATTATTACCCCCAGTTTCTAGCGTGTCAGCAGGGAGAAGAGCCAGCTGCTAGCGCCATGTTGGGGCAGGGGTTTGAGTGAGGTTGAGTTAAGAGGCATCATGTTGAGTTCAAACAACATTGCTTAAACACAATCCATGATGCCCAGATTAAGCGTTTGTTGATAGTAAATTTCTCATGTGGTATAGTCTTTGTCACTTTTGATGCCATGCGGAGCCAAATTTATGTATAAAAAACGACCATTTAATGATTCACAAGGGCAGCAGGGACCCAAGAGACAAGGACATGCTTCAGCGGATTGCGACCATGATGGCCGCGCTTT
>JBIIJL010000095.1:0-6814 GCA_044233795.1 Legionella sp.
TAGGTACATATTTGCCTTGCATTGCTGCGGCCAAGGCAGCTTTAGCAGCGGTTTCAGAGCTGTTCCCAAAAATAGGGAATTCCTTGTACACAACACGTAAGTTATTGTCTTTTTTGGTTAATTTATCAACCACTGTCGCCATATGTTTACAGTGAATACATTGATAATCAAAGAACTCCACAAGTGTTACACCTGCTTTTGGGCTACCAACACTGGTTAACTCGCCACTGAGCAAATCTTTCGCATTATCAGAGATAGCAGATTTTGCCTGGTCTTGTAATTTATGTTGCTGCTTTTCTTGCAACACTTGTGATACTTCAAGCAAAACTTCAGGATGCCCCACCAAATAATCATGAACTCTTTGATCAAATTGTTTTTGATCATCTGCCGAAGTAATATCTGCTGACAAGACCACTGGTGAGAACACTAATGCAGCAAGCGTCCCTGCCGTTAACAAATACCTGTTTTTCACATGCTTCCCCTAGAAAATTTTAGATGTTCGGAGAGGAACCCTAGCATTTGCTTCAATAAAATTCAAGATACCAGGCAAACGCATTGCGACTGTGACTCATGTTCTTTATGATCTGTCATAGACAAAGACCAACCATTTAGACAACTTGACCCGCTGCCCATCCAGAAGACCAAGCCCATTGGAAGTTGTATCCACCCAACCAACCTGTTACATCAAGTACCTCACCGATAAAATATAATCCTGGTGCAGTTTTTACCTCCATGGTTTGTGAAGAAAGAGCATTGGTATCAATTCCGCCTAAGGTCACTTCTGCGGTGCGATAACCCTCCGTGCCATTTGGTTTTATACGCCATTGTTTCACTCTATGTTGAATATTGATCAATTGTTGTTCAGATAAATGCTGCAATTCTTTATTTAACACATCCTCGGCGAAAAATGTACCAACCACGCGTTTAGGAAGGACTTCAGACATACATTGTTTTAAGCGAGTACGCGGTTCTTCACGTTTTTGCTCTAATAGACTATTAATCCATTGATCTTCTGGATCAAAATCTATCAGTAATTCCTCACCACCCTTCCAATAAGAAGAAATTTGCAGTATTGCAGGGCCACTTAGACCGCGATGGGTAAACAGCATATCTAACTCAAAGGCTTGTTCTTGACATCGCACCCGGCAAGGCACAGAAATCCCGGAGAGCAGACTTAACTGTGATTTGTCTTCAGGTTGTAAAGTAAACGGTACAAGCCCCGCCCGGGTAGGCAACACGTTTATACCAAATTGTGCAGCAAGTTGATATCCATAAGGACTCGCACCCATAGTGGGAATAGATAATCCACCTGTTGCAACGACCAGCGACTTGCAGGAAAGCAACTCCCCTGAGTCCAATATTAAATCAAAGGTTTGCCCCGATGCCACTACATGGTTAATTTTAGTCTTAAGGCGAATACTGACCTCTGATTCCTCACAAAGCCCAACAAGCATCCCCACAATATCCGATGATTTATTATCACAAAACAATTGGCCATGAGATTTTTCATGAAAAGAAATACCATGATGTTTAACCAGATCAATAAAGTCGAAAGATGAGTAGCGTTTTAAAGCAGATTTACAAAAATGCGGATTTTGTGAGATATAATGTTCTGCATCAACAATGTAGTTAGTAAAATTACACCGCCCACCACCTGACATTAGAATTTTTTTTCCAATCTTATTCGCATGATCGATGATTAAAACCCTGCGACCTCTCTGACTTGCTTCAATAGCACACATTAATCCTGCAGCACCAGCGCCTATAATAATGACATCAGGGTTTTTCATCACAAATCATATCTCTGTTGCAAGCATTGTCCCTAGATTTCAGTTGATGAAATACGAAATACTTCAAATGCTAATAATTTAAAATAGTCATATGACATATAAAAATCCCCACTATTTCCAGCATAGCTACCCCAGGAGTTACGCAACGTTAATAACCCCTTATGTTTTTGCCCTTTATTATCAACTACCACGGCGTCATTATCATAACCTGTAATGATAATAGCATGTGCCGCCCGTGTTTTTTTTACATCACGCAATACATCCGTTGTTAAAAGCCAAGTATCTGGATAGATCCACGTTTTGTACTTAGCAACTGCTCCTACTGACCCCAAGTCAGGATTTGGTATCAGAAACGCCATAACAAGCCTATCTTTCTTCTGAATTGCCTCTTTTACTTCATTGAGTGTAGTAACTGGATCCCTTGCATGAAAAACATCAGACCAATTCACAGTTGGACCAAAAACCGGCTCGCTTTTAGATCTAAATTCCTCAGGATCCATCATAGCATTTACATCAATTTGAGAATATGCTGGATATTTAGTTAAACCACCACAACCTAATTTCTTTTGAGTGTTCTGATTTACAATGCCATATGCTTCTATCCGATGGATAGTAGAAAGAACAGATGCACCATTCCAACCACTCGGACCATAGCCTTGTTTTTGTAGATAACTGCCCAGTTGCAAGCTACAAATCTGGCTAACATAATCTCCTTTACCAAGCGATGCATCAATTGTGCCCGAAACAGCGAAAAGAGCACATGTCCCGTGTTTACCTTGATCTAATACAGGTACTTTATTCATACCCACTTGATATTTTCCACTTGCCGAGGTATTTAGCATACCTTGGGCAGAACTTGAAAGAAGCTTACGTTCTTTTAAAGCATCCTCAGCCTCATTTGCTAAACGCTCGATTTCCTCAACTGACAACTCCACTCGAAGTAGCTGTATTATTTTTTCATTGTTCTTTTCATTAGAATTAAGAAGCTTTGAGTTTGAGTCAGAATTTGATTGTTTCATGATTTGCTCTATTGAGCCCACAACAGAGATGGCTTCAGCAAAACTACCCCTGTTAACGAATATTATTAGGATAGCAACTACAATAAATAGCCTTTTACCTTTCATTATAATCATCCCCATTCCCGTTTCTAATGGCTACTATGCAAATTTTAAATCATTAAAAAACACCATCAATTTATTATATATTTTTTAACCTAACTGATTCTGTTACTTACAATATAGCCCAATTACTATGAAAGTTACTCTGCACATAACAGATGTTTTTGTCATGTACAGAGTGAAAGATGAATTGCATATTGACAACAAACCTCTGATAAGGCATGATCCAGATTCTTTGTTTGTTTGTATCTGTGGAGATAGTAAGTGGCAAATATTAAGTCGGCAATAAAACGCGCCAGACAAAACATCAAGCGGAGACAGCACAACGCAGCTGCGCGTTCAATGTACCGCACATATATTAAAAATGTTCTTAAAGCTGTTGAAACCGGCGATCAAGAGGCCGCTCGTGCTGCTTATTCAAAAGCACAACCTATCATAGATAAAGCAATGAACAAAGGTTTATTGCACAAGAACAAAGCTGCACGAATTAAAAGCCGCCTGAGTGCCCGAGTAAAAGCCATGGCTGCCTGATCCAGCGTTTCCGTCGCTCTAAGTCCGTAAACACCCGAACCGATCTTTATCGGTTCGGTTCTATATAAAAATTATTCATTAATAAATCACCCATTGTTATCCAAAAATAGTATCCGAAAACTTAACCATCGCTGTTACACCGCAGCTTAAAATAAAGATGATCTTTGTAATCAACTTGATGTAGACTTTGCAAATCTAGGAGTCACTTATAATTGACCTTGATGTGCCATTCACAATAAAGGAGGTAAGTTGATGCCCATACGTTTTGAGCAAGAACATTTTACAAGCGATGTGACTCAGTTGATAAGCCACATCTATACAGCTATTAACAATCAAGACCGCCCTATCATCATAAAACAACTTCTTAATTTAGAAGAAGAACTGGTGCGCATGTACCGAAGTAGAGAGGACTTTACATTCGCACAAGCTAAAATTCGCGCACAAGAAGTATACCTTGCTCTCATACAAAGTTTTGTTCATTATGTTTGTCAAAATATACAAACCGGTCATCCAGAACACTTGTGTAATATTCTTACAAGTCAAGCTGAAAACCTATTTTTTGTTGATCTCTTTTATGAAGTAGGCCCCTCACATGGGGTTCTCTGGCTTGATGAAAATGAGGAAATCTCACTTTTGGAGGCAGTTGAGCTCCGAGGGTTTGGAACGTTAATGCAGCAACTCGTTAACCAAGCTATTTTGGCAATTGCCAAAGATACGCACCAGGAAGAAACGAGACCTTTAAAAGCTTTCTTACATCTTATTGAAATTAAAAGAGAATTGCTTATCCATGTAAATGCCAAACTCAGTATCCACTGGAACAAACATGAGGAGAGACTCAACAAAAGCTGGCAAAGATTGTTATTATCTTTCTATGAGTTGAAAATCACCGATCCACAGCAACAACTTCTACTAGTCAGCCAAAGACTACCCCTGTCCGGTAAAGAGCGTGAATCTCTAGTCAAATGGTTAGAAAGACTGAGCTCTGAAGTCACATCGCTCCTTATCTCGTTTCCAGACCCCATTGTTAGACAAAGCCTAATTGATAAAGAGAGAGCATTACAACAAGCAACCCCTAGTGCCAGAGCTCCCGAAGATCCCATGTGCTTTTTGGTTGATCGACATCCATATTTTTTAAGCTCTATTCAACGTTTGCAACATCCCACTGAACGAACAATTATCAGCCCCATTTTACATAAATCAATCCCCGTAGAGACTTTACCCTCGAATACTTTGCAAGCGCTCTATCATTTATCGCAAAATATATTGAATATCAAACAATATGTCTTAGTGAATGAAACCATTAGTCTCGAGGACATAGGTAAACTTGCCTTCTCATTACGAGGACATATGCCAAGAGCTCAAATCCACACACCCATTGCACCACCAGTGCTTGCAGGCACTCCAAGTCCTATAGCTCATCCTGCAGCTCCCCCTAACGCTCCCCAACGAAGAGCTACTGGACGAACTCTGTCAAGAGACGCATTCTGGCAGACACCGATGGAAAGTGGAGACTCGGCATCTCATACAACGCCCCCGCCCCCCTACGATGCTCCTGCATACCCCACTCCCGGCGGGCCATCACTCCACCACGACTAGTTAAGGCTTGCAAAAGGAATACACTTCATGAACATTAGTTTTATAGGCTTTGGTCACCTGGCCAAAGCCATGTGCAAAGGCCTATCTATCACTGAAAACGACTGGGTCCGAGCCGCCTCACCATCACTACCCCAACACACCACGGCACTGACCCTGCAAACATTTAATGATAACGCTTGCGTCCTACCTGATGCAGAGATCTTAATTCTTGCAGTCAAGCCGAATCAAATGAACCAAGTTCTCATAGAAATCTTACCCCTACTACCCCCCAATCTTTTGCTCGTTTCAGTCGCCGCTGGCATAAGCTTGTCATGGTTTGAAAAAATAGCACCAAATATCGCAGTTGTGCGCGCAATGCCCAATATTGGAGCCGCGCATGCAAGATCTGCAACTCCTCTCATCGCAAATGCATGGGTAAGTGCTCATCAAAAAACTATCGCCGAAGCATTTTTTCAACGACTAGGTATCACACATTGGGTCACACGTGAAAGTGACATTGACATATTCACAGCTTTATCAGGCAGTGGCCCTGCTTATGTACTTTTGTTAATGGAAGCGATGGCTCATACCGCCACTCAATTAGGGATCGATCAAGAAGTTGCTTTAACTTTCACAATACAAACTGCAAAAGGTGCGTTAAGCTTAGCTTCGGAGTTAGGAGCAAACTTAAGTCAGTTAAGGCGGCAGGTCACCTCACCTGGAGGAACAACCGCTGCTGCAATCAACGTCTTTTCTGAGCGAGGGTTTGATTCAATAGTAGAAGAAGCAATCACTGCTGCGGTTATTCGGGCACGTGAATTAGAACGGTGATGTCAGGAGAACATATGTTAGGGTTGGTCGAAGTTGGCTATTTTATATTTGCATTATTTTTTAGTTTAATTGCCTTTATCTTATGGGCCCGCATTGCTTTACGTTATTACAAAGTAAGCCCCCTACATCCAATGGCTCAATCCATTTATGCCCTAACAAATCCCATCATACTGCCATTGACGCATAAATTTACAGCACATAAACCCAGACCCAATCGTTACGATTGGCCCTGTTTTTCTGTGTTGGTGCTGGTCGAGTTACTCAAATTTATTGCTATAGGATCGTTGATGTATGGCATACATTTGCCCTTAAGTTTTGTGCCTTTGTATACCCTAGCTGACTTGATTGTGCAGCCTTGTAATTTACTCTTTTATGCCATACTCATTCGTGTCATCATGAGTTTTGCTAATCCCACGTGGCACCATCCCATAAGCCTCTTGATTCAAGTCATCACAGACCCTCTGTTGCGAATAGGTCGGCGCATCATCCCTGATATTTCAGGTTTTGACTTTTCGCCCTACATCATGATGGTAATACTAAAAGTCATTTCGATATTCATTAGTACATCTCTACCCTTACACCTCATTTGACCTACATTTTGAAATGTAGGGGAAAATTTGAAGCATGATAGCTATACTAAGTACTAGATGAGTTTTATTGTGGGCTGATATGAAAACAAAATCTGTTCTTATATTGCTGTTATTGCTCAATGCATGCGGCAGCGCCCTCGCTGAGGGTGTATATTGCCCACAAAATGCAGGTTACATCGATATAGGGATGTCGGCTGAGCAAGTCTTAGCCGCTTGCGGGGAACCGCTAAGTAGACAGCAACCCAACACCGCAGCAACCCAACAAGTTCCTGTTACTCAATTAATGTTCTCTAATCTAAATACCGGGAATTGGACCTATCAAGGCCTTAATTCACAATTTAGCATTTGGGGCTTATCCAACGGGCAAACCGGTACAAAC
>JBIIJL010000151.1:0-3868 GCA_044233795.1 Legionella sp.
CATCATCCACCCGAAGTTCGATTTGAAACATGTGCTGGCCGATATTGCGCAAAAAAAACCGACGATTTTTCCGGGTGTCAGCACGCTGTATGCCACCATCAACAACGCAAAAAACCTCAGCCAGTATGATTTATCGAGCATCAAGATGTGCATCAGCGGCGGCGGGCCCTTGCCGGTGGATGTGAAGAAGCAGTTCGAGAAACTTACCGGCTGTGTGTTGGTCGAGGGCTATGGCTTGAGCGAGACCTCGCCGGTGACGCATTGCAACCCGTTGGTCGGGGTCAACAAGCCCGGTTCCATCGGCCTGCCGTTGCCCGGCACGCTCGCGGAGATTATCGACAAGGACGATCATGTGACGCCAATGAAGCAAGGCGAAATTGGCGAGGTGTGCATCCAAGGCCCGCAGGTGATGAAGGCTTACCTCAATCGCCCCGATGAAACCGAGCATGTGCTGAGGGCTGGCCGCCTGCACACCGGCGATCTCGGCTACATGGATGCGGATGGGTATTTCTATATTGTCGACCGCTTGAAAGAGATGATCAATGTCGGTGGCTACAAAGTCTTTCCGCGCAATGTCGAGGAAGAGATTTACACCCATCCTTCGGTGGCCGAATGTGCGGTGGTGGGGCTCGATCACCTGACGCGCGGCCAATCGATTAAAGCGTATGTGGTGCTAAAAACCGGCATGCAACTCGATGAATCGAGCCTCAAAACCTACCTCAAACCGCGCATCACCGCCTATGCGCTGCCGCATGTGGTCGAGTTCCGCGAAAGCTTGCCGAAAAGCGCGGTGGGCAAGATTTTGAAGAAGGAGCTGGTGGCCGAGGAGAAGAAAAAGCATACGTAAGTCGTATGCTTTGTTCGTCACGATTCTAAAACAGATACTTCACGCTCGCACCCACTTGCAGGCGGGTGTTTTCTGGCTCGAGCCAAGTGCCCGATGGGTTGGTATCGTCGTTCGAATCCGCAATATCCCAATAGCGGAAGAAGGGGCCAAACTCCCAACCTGCGCCGCGGCCATCAAGCGCGCGCATCATCAACTCGCCGCGGAAACCATTGCCCGAGGTCTGGATGTTGTTGAGCTCATAGAAGCCCGGAATAGTCTGCAGGCGCGAGTTGACATGGCCGTAGATCAGGCGGTCATATTCGAGGTTTGGCGTGAATTGCAGCCCATAAGCGTTGAACGAATAGGTGAAGCCAATCGGCAGATAAACCTGCAGGATGCGCCGGTCATAGCCCAATGCACCCAAGCTGGTCGATTCGCCTTTTAACTCATCGACAAAATAGCGTGTGCCGATACCGCTATAGAAGCTGGTTTTGGCGCTACCATGGAGCAGGTTATAACCAGCAAGCAAACGCGCTTCGAGTTCCCATTGCGGAATGTTATCGATCTCACCGCTGATGGACTCGTAATCGGCGTTGCCATAGGAACCACGCCCCTCGGCACGGCCATACCACTGGGCGTTGAAATCATGCTCGTAGCTGGCGGTGATCGAACCGAACACGCCTTGATCTTTCAGGTCAACCGAGTCCTCTTCATATTCATCGTAATAGCCTTCAATCCCTACCGAGTAGCGGTCGGTATTGATGACGGGGCGTAAGTTAGCGGTTTGATTACTCGTAGGACGGCGCAGGTAACTATTGGCATTACTCCGTACGTTCGAACCGGCAGCGGGTTCAATCTGTGCGTATGGCTGTGCGATTGCTGGGGCGTTATAGGCAGGTGCATTATAGGTGGGTGCGTTGTAGGTAGGCGCAGGTGCGGGCGTAATGGCAACGAGCGCGGGCGTGGATACAGTCGTAGTCATAGGAGCCGCCACGGGGGAAGCGGCAACCAGCGGTGCGGGTGGCACGATGGTCGCAACGTTGTTGCTAGGCATTGGCGCAGTGTTCATCGACGCCGGGCGCGCCACGGTGGGTACGGCGGCGGAATATTGGTAGTAGCGCGCAGGCACCACACCTTCGGGCAGTGGCGCATAGGTTGCGTAGGGTGCGGCTTGCATGGTGGCGGCATTGGGTGCGCCCGCGCCAGGGTCGAACGCCAGCGCCTGAGTGCCAAGCACGGCCAGCAAGGCGGTGAGGCAAACGGAACGGGTGAAGTGTGAGGTCATGCGTATCCCCTGCGGTTTTGTGGCAACAGGCTCGGATGCTGTTGCGGAGTGCATACTAGCCAAGCATTTTGCACTATGCAAGCAACCTAGGGTAGCGTAACCAGAGAAAAATCACGAAGCAAGAGGTAGTATCATGGCCGCCACGCAAAAAGCCCCTGCGGGATTCACCGATTATAAAGTTGCCGATATAGCTCTCGCTGAGTGGGGTCGCAAAGAAATCACCATGGCCGAGATCGAGATGCCGGGCCTGATGAGTTTGCGTGAGGAATATGCCGGCAAGCACCCGCTCAAAGGCGCGCGCATTGTCGGTTGTTTGCACATGACGATTCAAACCGCCGTGCTGATTGAAACGCTGGTGGAGTTGGGTGCGAGCGTGCGCTGGTCGAGCTGCAATATTTTTAGCACGCAAGACCAGGCGGCGGCAGCGGTTGCGGCGGCGGGCATTCCCGTGTTTGCGTGGAAGGGCGAAACCGAAGAAGAATACGAATGGTGCATCGAGCAGACATTGCGTGGGCCCAACGGCTGGACACCCAACATGATTCTCGATGATGGCGGCGACGTGACGCTCATCATGCACCAGAAATATCCTGAAATGCTCAAAGACGTGCGCGGTGTGTCGGAAGAAACCACGACGGGTGTGCAACGGCTACTAGAAATGGAGCGCGACGGGAAATTGATGATCCCGGCGTTTAACGTGAATGACTCGGTGACCAAATCGAAGTTCGATAACTTGTATGGCTGCCGCGAGTCGCTGCTTGATGGCATTAAGGCTGCCACCAACGTCATGATCGCCGGAAAAACCGCTGTGGTGTGTGGTTATGGCGATGTGGGCAAAGGCTGTGCGGCGGCGCTGCGCGGCATGGGTGCCAAAGTGGTTGTCACCGAGATCGACCCCATCTGCGCCCTGCAGGCGGCGATGGAGGGCTACACGGTCGACACGATGGACGAGTTCGCCAAAAGTGCGGATATTTTTGTGACGACGACGGGCAACAAAGACATCATCACCCTCGATCATATGCGGGCGATGAAAGACCGAGCGATTGTGTGCAACATTGGCCATTTCGATACCGAGATTCAGGTCGCTTCGCTTCGTAACATGAAATGGCACAACGTGAAGCCGCAGGTGGATGAAATCGAGTTCCCCGATGGTAAGCGGATTATTCTGCTCGCCGAAGGCCGCTTGGTGAATCTCGGCTGTGCCAATGGCCACCCGAGCTTTGTGATGAGTTCAAGCTTCACCAACCAAGTGCTGGCGCAGATCGAGCTGTGGGTGAACCACAAAAACTATGCCAAAAAGGTTTATGTGTTGCCGAAACATCTCGATGAAAAAGTGGCGGCGCTGCACCTGAAAAAAATCGGCGCGAAACTGACGGTGCTCTCCAAAGAGCAGGCGGATTATTTGGGCGTGAGCGTAAATGGCCCGTTCAAAAAAGATTGGTATCGGTATTAGCGGTTGGGTAGTGTTCGTTTGATTTCAGAACGAGACACACCCAGTATCGTCATCCTGCCTCTTGAGGGCAGGATCTAGAGCCAAACGGCAAGGCCTATCCGTTTGGCTCTAGATCCTGCGGTCGAGCCGCAGGATGACGCAGCGCGTGGTAGCCGTCACCCCTAAATCAATTTGCTGATAGAGCCGTTACCCACAAAACATTCTTTGCGCGGACACATGCAGAATCGCGTGACAAGCGCGCATCTGTCGATACTATAGGCGCATGGGTATGAAGCGCATTGTCCGTTTATTCTCGAAGTTAGAGCCT
>JBIIJL010000097.1:0-6725 GCA_044233795.1 Legionella sp.
GTGAGTTTATTTAGCAATTTAGGGATTGCTCAACTGATTTGCACTTCTTTGGCCGATATTCAACGTCTCACTGATGCACTTAATGCTGAAGCAATCATTATCCACTGCAATCCTTTGCAAGAATGCATTCAACCGGAAGGGACCCCGTCATTTAAAGGTTGTTGGGTTGCCCTTGAAGCACTGGTGAAAGGTGTTAATTTGCCCGTTGTTGTGAAAGAAACTGGGTGTGGTTTTTCAAAATCGACACTTATGCGTCTAGATAATATTGGGGTAGCGGCTGTAGATGTGAGTGGCTTGGGCGGAACACACTGGGGACGTATTGAGGGACAGCGAGCAGTTGATGAGCCTATTCGGCAACAAACTTCTAAAACATTTCGTAATTGGGGTATTGATACCGTACAAAGTGTGGTCGATGCAGCTGCTCTTAACCCCAGGTTTGAAATTTGGGGATCTGGGGGCGTGCGGCATGGCTTGGATGCTGCAAAATTGTTTGCGCTGGGAGCCTCCATGGTCGGATTTGCTAAACCTCTTTTGCATGCCGCTCTCATGTCTGCTGATGAGGTATTAAAAGTGATGGCGTCGATAGAATATGAATTGAAGGTTGCTATGTTTTGCACAGGTAGCGATATATTAAGTTCACTGAAGGAGAAGGCATGTCGTTAGTTCATAATGCCAGTGACTTGTTCCAAGGGTTTTCAAAACTGGCGCGAGAAGAGCGTTTTGAACGATTGTTGGCTTTAGGTGCGCTGACGGTCGATGATGTTGCCTTTTTAGAGCAAGGTGGTGTTTTAGATACAGCGCTCGCTGATAAATTGATTGAAAATGTGATAGGTTTTTTTCAGCTGCCATTAGGGGTTGCCACTAATTTTCGAATTGATGGGCGAGATTATGTGATCCCTCTTGCAGTAGAAGAGACATCTATCATTGCAGCACTGTCTAAAACTGCCAAATGGATAAGACAACAAGGTGAGATAACCACGGATATACAAGGTCAGTGTATTTTAGGACAAATTCAGTTGGCAACTGTCGCCAATTTCCCAAGATTTTCTGAGCTTCTCGAAGAAAACAAACAATCGCTTATTCAACAAGCCAATCAAGATGTTGCTTACTCGATGGTTCAACGAGGTGGTGGGGTTAGTGATTTACAGGTTTACAAGCTTTCGCGTCCTGATGGAGGTGATATGGCCGTAGTCCATCTCTTGATGAATAGTTGCGATGCCATGGGGGCGAATATACTCAATCAAGTGCTTGAGTATTTAAAAACCCCTATCGAAGAGCTGACCGGCGAACAAGTTTCGATGTGTATTTTATCTAATTTGAATGATCAAAAGCTTACTACAGCCAGAGTAGCGCTGCATCAAGTTGGGGCTGAACTTGGGGAGCGCCTTGAAGAAGCCTCATTATTTGCAGAAACGTGCCCTTATAGAGCAGCTACTCACAATAAAGGTGTGATGAACGGGATTGATCCGGTCTTAATTGCAACGGGAAATGATTGGCGTGCGGTTGAGGCCGGTGTTCATGCATATGCGGCGCGATCTGGTCGTTATCAAGCCATTACCCGTTGGTGCTATCGAAACGGTACATTGCATGGTGAATTAACAGCGCCGATTATAGTTGGTACCGTGGGTGGCGTGACATCGTTACATCCCACAGCGAGTATGTGTCTGCGGATGATGGGTATTGAATCAGCGAATCAGTTATCGCGGGTGATTGCTGCAGTGGGCTTGGTGCAAAATTTGGGCGCGATTAGAGCACTTTGCACAGAAGGGATTATTCAAGGGCATATGAAGCTTCATATTGATAATCTGCTCCTAGGCGCTGGTGCAACTGACAGTGAAATACCATTGCTCAAAGAGCGACTTAAGCTTCGCTTACTAACCAATAAACGTATCAGTTTAAACAATGCCAATGAAATATTGACTGAAATTAGACAGTTATGATGTGGGCTATCCCTGCAAAAACTTTTTTGGTGGGTGAGTATGCGGCAATTGCTCGGGCACCTGCGATTGTCTTAACGACAGCCCCTTGTTTTGCTTTATCGATCGAGGAGCATCCAGGGCTTGTTGGTATTCATCCATCATCCCCGGCCGGGCAATGGTGGAATCAATATGGCCCAAGAGGGGTTGGACTGAAATTTACTGATCCTTATCATGGAATTGGCGGCGTTGGTGCATCGAGTGCCGAATTTGTTGGCGTTTATCTTGCTCAGAGTTATCTTAATAAGCAATTACCTGATGCAAACCTTCTCCTTGAGGCATATCAAGATTTTTCCTATGATGGACAAGGAGCGCGGCCTAGTGGTTATGATGTGCTTGCGCAGATGTTGGGCGGAGTTGTTTATATTGATAAACAACATAGTATTTGTCAGAAAATGTTTTGGCCTTTTTGTGATGTAGATTTTTTACTTATTCATAGTGGGCAAAAACTTGCGACCCATTGTCATTTACAATCATTGGTATTACCACAAAAAATGGAGCCTTTGATTGATATTGTCCAACAGACCAAGGCTGCATTTGACCGAACGGATAGCAGGATGTTAGCAAATGCTGTGAATGCCTATCATCAGGAGCTTTTAAGTCTGGCTAAAGTTTCGGATCATAGTCAAAAACTTATTGAATATCTTAGACAACAAGACGATATTTTGGCCATTAAAGGCTGTGGGGCAATGGGAGCAGATGTATTATTGATGTTGGTTTCGAAGAGCAAAGCTCTTGTTTGGCAAAACAAGTTAGCTGAACTTGGATTAAGACTCTTAGCAACAACTGAAGGGCTTTATGGGGCTTCGCCTGCATTTTCTTCGAATATCAGCTGAGCGCTGAATTTTGATCAAGATAAAAACAGTTTTTTGCCCTGGTGTGTGTGCAAATTGGACAAAAACTGAAAATAACCTCATCAAAAGGCTTGAATTTTCACAGGTATCCGGTATGATTTCAGCCTCTTTGGGGGCCGTTAGCTCAGGTGGTAGAGCAGGAGGCTTTTAACCTCTGTGTCATAGGTTCGAATCCTATACGGCCCACCATGTATTTGTAGGTACGATATCAGCTGGCAAAATGTCGGTTTTTATAGAATAATTTGTTTAGTTCATAGGGCCGTTAGCTCAGGTGGTAGAGCAGGAGGCTTTTAACCTCTGTGTCATAGGTTCGAATCCTATACGGCCCACCATTTGTGGTAGCATGAATACAGCAGTACAGCAGTGTTCATCAAATACTAGTTTCTTATCCCAAGAATCTAGTCTCTAACATGCGCTCGTAGCTCAGCTGGATAGAGTACTTGGCTTCGAACCAAGGTGTCGGGGGTTCGAGTCCCTCCGAGCGCACCATATACAGCAAGGGTTCTAGCGATAGTTTGTCTTAGGAACCAAGTCGGGTTGACGTAAACGTGCCCGAGACTCTCTCCGAAGCCTTCCGCAAATGGTCACTAGAAAGGTGTGCATAACGCAACACCGTATCATATTCTGACCACCCACCAAGTTGCTGTAGTTCATGTAAAGAGGTACCATTCTGTACATGCCAACTTGCCCAAGTATGACGTAAATCATGCCAGCGAAAATCTTTGATGCCTGCCCGCGCCAAAGCCTTAAGCCATGCATGATTGTTACAACGAGAAACAGGTTTACCCTGATATGTAAAAACATACATGGGGTTCTTGCAGCGTTGCCTTTTTAAAATTTCTAGTGCATCTGAGTTTAAAGGCACAGGTATTGCTCTTTTAGTTTTGGATTGATCAGGATGAATAAGAGCATGGCCCTTGATTAAATCTACTTCCCCCCATTGCAAACCTGTGACATTTGATTGTCGCAATCCCGTCAATAAAGTAAATGCTGCCATATCCTTCAAATGTGGCGGCAATTCATTTAGTAACTGTTGCGACTCGTCTTTGGTTAGCCACCGCAAACGTTTATTTTCAAATTTTCTCATTCGAATGACTGGAACAGAATCTAACCATTTCCACTGTTTGAGTGCTTTATTTAAAATTGCACGAATCAATTCCAGCATTCGGTTAACACTAGAAGGCTTAACGCCTGTTTTTTCCTTTTCATGGGCAATGTGTTCAATAAGATCGTCAGTGATATTGATCAGAGGCTTCTTTCTCAGAAAAGAATCAAGCCACGCCAAATGATATTGATCTGTAACTAAACTTCTTTTGTGTTCACTTTCTTCTATCCACCTGACAACTGCATCTAACCATGTTTTTTTCGGAATGGTTTTTAGTTCTTTTCGTTTCCATATTTCTTGAAGCACCTGATCATGAAAAATTTGTGCCTCAAGCCTTACCTTAGTTTTAGTGCTTTTTCGTACACGCTCTCCAAGGTAGGTGATGTCAATCCACCAAAAACCATTTTTTCTTTTGAGTGCCATGTTGTATTACTCCTGTTATGGGCACCCTGTGACGCATCGCAGCCAGAGTACTTGTTTCTGATGTGCATCACAAGATCTTGTTCTATAAAAACCCAACTTCTGCCAATTTTGACGCCTGGTATTTGCCCACCGGCAACCAAGCGTCGGATGGTTTCTTTATGCGCACCAAGAAATTGTGCAGCCTGATTAATATCCAGTGTTTTCATAGGTACTACTCCCATTCACGATCACTGCGCTGTTTGTTTTTGTTCGTTTGGATTTCCAAAATAATCTGATAAAGCCTTACCAAAGACTGTTCGGACGAGAAATGTGGCGGTAGCTGCTGATCGAGGTAAATAGAGCGTATATTGCTTATAGACGACCCAGTATGATTGGCAATATCTTTTAAAGTAAAATGGGTTGATGCCAATAAATAGTCGATAATCCCCTTATAAATATTTATTTTGAATTTGCACTCCATGAGAAGGACTCCTGTTGTAGGCATAATGCCTAATGCGTTATTGAGTAAATAAATTGATGGACAAATTACCAGGTGATATTTTCGTAGGATGTGTTAAAATCTACTTTTACATCGGTGTAATTCGTTACATTGATATAAGTTATTACACTAATGTAACGAAGTCAGGCTATGTCAACTACTCTTTTAGAAAATTTTAATCAATTCTCATTAGCGCAGACTCTCACGGACTTGATTGAGCGGGAGAATAGACTTACTCCGGCTGCCCTTGCGCGGAAACTGGGAATTCCAACCAATAAGATCACCCGAATCTTAAATGGGGATGTTACCGATCCTAAAGCGAGTACATTGCTGCAAATTGCAAACTACTTTGGCATCACCATTGAGCAATTGCTTGGTTTAGAATCTATTGTGCGTGAAGGAATCTCACAACGATTAGCAGCGACACAAGCATTGCCGATTATTGAGTTGAGTAAACCGGCGCAAATGATAAAAGAGTGGTATCGTTGGGTGCCCAATGATATTGCCGGAGATTACTTCACTTTAGCGCTGGATACTGACCTATACGAACCTACTTTCCCGAAAAATTCGCTACTAATCATTAATCGAGATATTTCGCCCGAGGATCGTTCGTATATTTTGATTAAAAAGAACGATAACCCCCACCACTGTTTGATAAAGAAATATGTACAGGAAGGCGATCAGATCTACCTGTATCCAATCAATCCTAAGTTACCAGTAGAAAAGTTTGACGAAAAAATATACACTGTCGTTGGCGTAATTCTTGAGGTGCATCAAAAATTACGCGCTAAAAAATAGGTTATAAGGTTATAAGGTTGTAGAGTTTTAGGGTTGTAAGGATGTAAAGATGGAAAAGTGGAGTCAAGGAAACAAATTTTTACGGTTTATTTATCAGCAGGTTGTTGTCAGGTTTGTTGGGCAAGTCAGAGAGCCTTATCTTATCCGCATTGATAACATTTTTACTGATCCAGATAGCAATGAATTATCGATTGCTTTTCATGTTGCCAATAAACGTATTAATCAGGAAATGACCGTCGCTGATTTTGTGAAATCCGATATGCTTTATCTTGTTGATCCACGCATTGTTTTTGATATAGGCCAGCAATTTGGATCGCACGCAGAAAAGCTTCTGGTTTCAAAAAAGGAAAGCCCCAGTTTAAAAACAAAATGCGTTAGTAGTTTAAAGCGGGTGTTTATCGATGACTAACCACCTCACGGGCAAATCAAAAACACCGCTTCAGTTTAAGGTATTTCATACACTGCTTGGTCTTGCGGTTTTCTTTTCTTTAATAACAATCCCCGCTGAGGCCCAAGTCATCAATATTTTTAATATGCCAATGGCTGGTGATGACAAAGCTCTAACTGTCACTTCTACTCGAGCTATATTAATCAATGCTTCAAAATCTGATGTTTGGAAATGGTTAATACAGTTAGGTGCTGATAGATGTGGTTTTTATAGTTATGAGTTTATTGAAAAAATATTGGGATATGAAACTCGGCATCAGAATTTAATTCGGCCCGAGTTTAAAAAGATAGTAGTAGGTGATCTTGTCCGAGGGTCAATTAATGAAAGAAGCAGTATCATCCCTTATAATTTTCGCGTGCTCTATGTGAAGAGTGAATAGTCGAAAAACTCGTTTAATTATTCGAACGCAAGAGGTTGAAAGCCAAAATCAATGGTTAAAAGTCGCGAATTATCTAGCTGTTCCGCTTCACTTTATTATGGAAAGGCGAACCTTAATGGGTATTAGAGCGCGCGTTGAAGCTGGAGAAGATATTCGATTGTCGTAAGCGGTGAATTAACCCCACCTACAAATAGCCATTAAAACACTAGATACTCCTGAGAAAATAAAGCGCGAGGAGTATACCGATGCAAACCCAAATGAAAA
>JBIIJL010000098.1:0-6662 GCA_044233795.1 Legionella sp.
CCTCACATGAGTTTAATTTGGATGCATATTTGGCAGGGAAAATGACGCCTGTATATTTTGGTTCAGCGATTAATAATTTTGGTATCAGAGAACTTTTGGATGATTTTGCAAGTCATGCCCCAGCGCCAAGGCCACGGCAGACGCTTGAACGACTCGTTGTGCCGTCAGAAGACAAGTTCACGGGTTTTGTATTCAAAATTCAGGCTAATATGGATCCTAAACACCGCGATCGTATTGCTTTTGTGCGCATATGCTCAGGAAAGTTTAGCAAAGGCATGAAATTGGCACATCTTCGCATAGGTAAGGAAGTACAAATTTCTAATGCATTGACTTTCATGGCTCAGGACAGGGTCCATGCAGCTATCGCCATGGCGGGCGATATTATTGGTTTTCATAACCATGGAACTATCCGCATAGGGGATACATTTACAGAAGGTGAATCGCTAAAATTTACCGGTATTCCAAATTTTGCTCCTGAATTGTATCGCTTGGTGCATTTAAGGGATCCTTTAAAAAGTAAAGCGCTCTTGAAAGGGTTGATTGAATTATCCGAGGAGGGGGCAACCCAAGTATTTCGGCCGCTCAATAGTAATCAATTAATCCTTGGTGCGGTTGGGATATTGCAGTTTGATGTGGTCGCTCACCGCTTGAAACATGAATATAATGTTGATTGTGCTTATGAATCAGTCAGTGTGTCTTGTGCTCGTTGGGTATATTCGGATGATGATAAAGCGATGGCTGATTTTAAGACGAAAGCTTATGATTATTTGGCATTTGATGGGGGCGATAACTTAATGTATCTTGCACCAACGAAGGTGAATTTATCTTTGGCACAAGAACGGTATCCAAAAATTGTGTTTTCTGCAACTCGCGAGTTATAAACTATAATTTGTTGAACAAAGCTTGATGGAGCAGGGGCATTGGGCATTCCTCGCTTGGGTGAGTCGATAAAAAAATATATTTATCGACTTATCCAAGCTTATCTATTTGTACTGACTGAAAGAGGTTTGTCTGAATCAGCACATAATAATCAAACGATCGATTTAAATTAACCTGCCGAGCAACTCGCGCGTATGGACTTGGTTCCTAAGTTAACTAACTCAACCTTCGCGCCAGAATCTGCTGTGATGTTAATCATATCGCCACTTTGAACCCTAATGCCGAGTGAATCTCCTGCAAAAAGTGGAATAGCATTCACCGAGCCAGTTTTCTTCAACATTTTTACTGAAAGTTGTGTTTCCGATGGGTCACTCATAATAGTGCAGGTTGCTGTGATTTTCCAAAACAAGATATTTGAAAATACCTGGGGATCATTTACAGGTAGTTCATATTCAATCGAGTGACCCATGGTAAATATATGTTCAGTGACAGCAAAAGCAGAATTTGAGAGAAAGCCTCCGGCTAATAATAAGGTTAAACCTAGTTTTCGTATCATAAAATGTCTCCTTGTGTGAAAAACAAACGATTTTAACCATCGCCATTTACTACATCTAACAAAATAAAATCATTTCGATCTACGTTAAGTTTACGAGAGGAAATCCTCATTTCAGTTCCTTAACAACCCATTATAAATCACTTTCAATAAACATTGAACTTCTTGCTTATTTTGTAGAGATTTAACTAGACAACCAGATGGTTTTTAAATCGTCCATTCAGATAAATAATGCTGCTAACTAATTGTTAACACCATCAAATACCTTATACACGTTCGTTTGATGATTCAAGTAGATTTCGCTGCCCGTTTCTTAACACAAGTCTAGGTTAAATTTTGTTTGCTGCAGTGGAATAAAAACAGTATGCTAATTACCCCCTAACTAAAGGCTAACTGTTTGATTTTTATAGGCAATTAGGTGGTTAATTAACCAGTTTCAAAGGAGTGTAAGGTAATGCCATTTTTTTCATCTGAGAGTTCCTCTGTATCAAAAGATACTCTTTCTGAAGTACCTGAACGAATTCATTCAGCATGTGGTGTTGCCTTAAGGATAAACCTTCCACATCGAACTGAGGATGGCTCGCTACTTCTTGATACGGCAGGTAACGTTAGGGTCGATTGTTCACATCAGGTTGTACTAGATGGTTTGAAAACGCTTGGAAAATTTGAGTATCGATCTGGGGAAGATGATGGTGCTGGGATTAAAATCAATGGCTTTACCGAGCATTTTTTTAATAAAAAAATTGCTGAAGGTCATTATTTAATAGATGATGCAGTGCCTTTAGTCGCATCTTTGGCCAAAGGTAACTTTGCTGTGGGGCAGTTTTTTTTACCTAAAAGTAAAGATGAAATGATTGCGGCTAAAATATTGATTGAAGAGTCAGCAAGGCAATTTGGCTTGCAGCTTCGTGGTTTTCGATATTTAAATGCATCTGTTGATAGGTCTGCGCTGACCAAAAAGGGCTTGGATACAGAGCCTTCCCAATGGCAGGCCATTTTCCAGAAAATAGGTCCAGATGGGTTATGTGACCACTCTGCTGAGCTTGAAAGGGCCACACTAAACGCCGGTGTATGCATAACCGCTCGGGCGAAAAGGGAAAATATTTCACTTCATCTGATCTCTCTTAGCTCAAGATATATTGTTTACAAAGGTCTGATTCATCCTAAAAAAGTTGGACAATATTTTAGGGACGATCTTTATGACGAAGATTTCACTGCGACAGGTACTGAAGTTCACGGGCGTTACTCAACCAATACTGATTCATTGCCAGAAAATGCACAACCTTGCGAAGACATTGAGCACAATGGTGAGCTTAATTCAGCTCCCGCCAATGCTGCTGAAATGCGCGATGAAATATTGGCCAAAGGGTTTGATGGGGTGTTTCCTGATCCAAAATTTTCAGACTCAATGCAATTTAAAGCAGACCTTCACAATTTAATGATCATGAAAAACATCCCCTTCATTGAGGCATTTGTGCGGTTGATGCCACCTAGGATCACTGATGAAGAGGTTGCTGACGGTAAGTATTCAAAAGAAGTTGTGGCGATGCTTAAATGTTTCGAACTTGAACGCACAGGCTATAATGGACCTGCGTTTATGGTTGGCGATATTGTCAAATTAGATGAGTCTGGGCTTCGTCCAGGGCGTTTAGGTATTATTGAAGATGAGCATGGTCACCGGCAATTTCATGCATCATCAGATGATCTTCTGCTAGCTCCACCGGGCGGTAAAATCATCAAAAAATGGGAGCTTGATTTTGGTGGGATGGTTCATGTGACTCCAGAGGGTGATATTCTAGAAACCGCAGATATTTTAGAGAAGGTTTGCCAACGGTATCAGGCAGTGACGGCTGATTATTTTCAAAAAACTCTCGATGCTCGTACCACACGCCTTCACACCACAGTTGCGCATGAAGAGGATGCTCGGATAAGCCTTGATGCATTGCCTACACCTGAGTTAAATCGATTGCTCTATGCCGCAGGCTGGGATAAAGAGGCTTTAGATGGTGTGCTTTACATGGCGCTACATGGTGCAGAAGAAGTTATTGCATTAGGAGATGATACTGATCCATTGCATGCCACAATTGACCCACCCCATATAGCATACTTTTTCCATCAATTGTTCGCGCAAGTCTCCTCCCCTTCACTTGATTCAACTCATGAGCCTGAAGATTTTTCATTGGAAACATCCGTGGGCCCTGTCCTTGAAACCTCAGTTGAACAATCGATAGCGTTTGAAGAGCGAACCAAGATTATTCTTCTTGACGAGCCTGTGATGAGAATTGGTGATTTAGAGGCACTTGAGCACCATGATGACCCTCTAGTTTGTGTGCACGTACTTGATACAAGTTTTGATAGAAAAAGTGTATCAGGTGCCACTCCAGGGCATTTGCTTCGTGAAGCACTGGTGCATTTGTTGAAAAAAGCCGAAGATATTGCCCGAAATCCTAAGGGAGGAGTTATCGTATTAAGTGATCGATCTGCAAATGCTGATCGTGCGCTCATACCTGATGTGCTTGCTGTTGCTGCAGTTAGAAGACACCTTGAACATCAGTGTTTGATTAGAAATGTGTCTATTGTTGCTGACTCATATCAATGTGCAGGACCTCATCATCAAGCGATGCTTAAGATCTTTGGTGCGCGCTCAATTTATCCTCGTGGGGTTTATGCAGAAATTCCACGTCTCATTGCAAATATGCCAGGTAAAGAAGCTGCATTTATCGGTGATGCCTTGGGTAATGTGTTTAACGCAACTCTCAAATGTTTATTGAAAAACATGGGTAAGATGGGACTTAATCGCGTTAATAATTATCGTGATTTTGTCGCAGCCCTGGGCTTAGATTTTACGCCGACTGGCGAAGTACTTGATGCTTATCCTACGCTTGGAAATATATTTGCTGATATTTACTCGCCGATGAAGGGTATTAACCTTGATCATGTTGCAAACGCTTTATTGAGACGTTATGAGCAAGCGTATAATCCGAACAATCAATTTATTCTTATGCCTCATTCAGGTTTTTATATGCAAGAAGCCGGTGGCATTAAGCATGGGTTTGGACCTATCGTCACTAACGCATTTACGGATTGGTTGAAAGCAGAGGAAATTGAAGCCACCCGTTGTAGAATTCATCGTATTTTAGCTCATCGATATGGTGTTAATGATTATATCGAGCACGCTCAAGAGCTCTATAGTCCCGAGCATGGTTTTCTAGATCCATTCATGAAAGATATTCATGGATACTATCCTCCTGAATATTTAGATCGATTTGTTCCATCAAGTGCTTTTAACAAAATGTCTTCATTGATTGAGGCAGATAGACGTCAGAATCCAACGGCGCTTATTGTCAAATCTCTAGATAGAGAGGCCGTAAGAGCGCTTTTGAGTCTTGATGATAGTTATTCAAAACCATTACAAAGCCAATCTGAAATCCGTAAGTTGATGTATGAAGGCAATATGAGTCAGGGGGCACTCGGTGTCACAGATCCAGAGCATCCTGAAAAATTAGGCCCACACGAGACGCTCACTCGCGGGATGAACTCAATTGGTTCGATGTCTGCCTCAGGAGAAGGTGGTGAAGACCCTGATGATCTTCGAGATCCAACCGGCCTTAAAACCACAAGAAGTAAACAAATTGCGTCGGGTCGTTTTGGTGTAAGTGCTATGCAAATCCTCTGTGCAGAGGAGATTGAATTTAAAGTTGCCCAAGGAGCAAAACCCGGAGAGGGTGGTCAATTATCAAAGCTCAAAGTTGATTGGCGATTTGCAGCTCAAAGAGGGGGCTTACCGCACACAGATTTCATTAGCCCACCGCCACATCACGATACCTACTCTATCGAAGACTTGATGCAAATAATTCATGACATTAAGGAGGTAAATCCTAGATGTAAAGTGTCTGTCAAATTGGTGGCATCAAAAGGTATTGGTACAATCGCTGTAGGTGTTGCCAAAGCGAGGGCTGACGTTATCAATATTGCTGGCAATGATGGGGGCACGGGTGCTGCGCAAAAATCAAGCGTAAAGCATGCGGGGATGCCTGCAAAACTTGGGGTTTCTCTTGTTGATAAAGCCCTACGTCGGGCAGGTCGGCGTCATCAAGTCAAACTTCGGATGAGCGGCGGTTTTAAAACTGCTGAAGATGTTATTATTGCTGCGATTTTAGGTGCTGATCTTTATGAATTCGGGACGACTGCGATGATGACCATCGGGTGTAAAAATCAACGAACATGTAATAAAAGTTGCGAGCCAGGCATTACGGTTGACAGTAAGACGAAATTTAAAGGGCAACAAATTAACACAGAACGTTTTTTTGTGAATCTCGCTGCGAGCGTACAAGCACGGTTACGTGAACTTGGGGTGAATAATTTAGATGATCTTAAGGGTTGTACTGAGCTGCTGGATCTAGTTGATCCGACGTTAAAAACACGGTATGACTTAGCAACCATCCTTGATAGAAGTGGTTTGCCCGAAGCCCCGTCTTTAGAAGAACAACAAGTTTTGCGTGATGAACAACTTAAAGCCTCAGAAAATCCAAAAATTGAGTCTTTGATTGCAGAAATTAAAGCCTGCTTTGAAAAAAACCCAAATGCAACCTTCGAAATTGATAGAGAAAATCCTATTGAACTTGATTCAGAAGACTTAAGTTTTGGTGCAAGAATTTCGGGTCATTTTGCTCGACATTTAGAGCGCTTTCCTGATGCTAGGATCATTCTAAGAACCACTGGGATTGGCGGGCAAAGTTTAGGATTTGTGAAGACTAAGGGTATGGACATTTATCACCTAGGGCCGGTACAAGATGGGTGTGGTAAAAGCATGACAGGAGGCGTTCTTACTATAACGACACCTCAACAAAGACTTGACTATCGTGCTGATGAAAATACGATTGCGGGTAATGTGTTGGGTTTTGGTGCCAGTGGTGGCGAGTTTTATGTAAATGGACGTGCTGGGCACCGTGCTTTTGTTCGAATGCAAGGTGCTACTGCTGTTATTGAAGGAGCAGGTCGGCGAGCCTTTGAATTTATGACCTCAGGTACGGGTATGATTTTAGGTGCTGTTGGAGGTAAGGTTTGTTCAAGTGCCACTGGTGGTATTGTGTTTGTATATGATATAGAGAATCAAATTAAACCATCGAAATCAGTTCGCTTTGCAACTGATACTGAGCGTCTTGCTTATGAAGGGGTTATGAGACAGGTACTGCAACAACATGTCGCAGCGACAGGTTCTTTAAGGGCA
>JBIIJL010000006.1:0-43755 GCA_044233795.1 Legionella sp.
TCCAAAAGCCACTCGTTCCAGGAATGTATCTAACAGGCGATTTGGTTGAAAAAGAGAGTGCATTTTTGTTGAAGTACATGCTATTTTGCTTTTATCAGGGCCCGCTAAATGAGCTCCAATTATCGGAACTAGTTCATCAGGGAGCCTAGCTAGGCTATACATCTGCTCTAATTCAAACCTGAGCCAGGGCAAAGACTCTTTAATCTCTTGGGGTAATCTGGGCAGCGCATTTAAGCTGATTAGCAGCTGAATTTGATTCTCTGAAGCTAATGTCTTAAAACGCAAAAAAGCCTCTTTTATCTCGCGTGGAATGCTTCGGTCTTGAGTATTTTCTTCAATCCATTTCACTGCATTGCTATAAAGACCTTCATCGGCGTGTCTTGGCATATCTATATCTCCAAATTTATTTGGGTAAATTGTATCACATATGATTTAAATAAGCCCATATTATGTGCTACGGATCTGGATCATTCTATGTTGTCGTCAACAGCGCAGGTGTCTAAGATTGTGCGCACAAAAACGGTAGGGACATTACCTTGTTACTTTAATATCTCTTATGTTGCTAGAGCTTCTGACATGCATTACGCTAAACAGTATGATCGCTGAATTTTTTGGGAATAAAAAGAGATGGAGATTGCTGAACTGTTGGGTTTTACTGTTAAAAATAAATCGTCTGATTTGCATTTATCCGCGGGCTTGCCGCCAATGATTCGTGTGGATGGGGATTTGCGTAAAATCAATGTACCAGCTTTGGAGCACAAGGATGTTATTAAGATTATTTATGACATCATGAATGATAAACAACGCAAAGAATATGAAGAGCATCTTGAAACGGATTTTTCTTTTGAAATTCCTAATTTATCTCGTTTTAGGGTCAACGCTTTTACTCAAGCGCGTGGCGCAGGCGCTGTCTTTAGGACCATACCCTCCAAAATTGTCACAATGGAGGATTTACATTTACCTAGTATTTTTAAGGATATGGCTTCATTCCCAAAAGGTTTAGTGTTGGTGACAGGGCCTACAGGCTCAGGTAAAAGTACGACCTTGGCCGCTATGATAGATTTCATTAATAGCAGTCGATACGAGCACATTCTTACAGTTGAAGATCCTATAGAGTTTGTCCATACCAGTAATAAATGTTTAGTGAACCAACGAGAAGTTCATCGCGATACGTACAGTTTTAGTGCGGCATTGCGATCAGCCTTAAGAGAGGATCCTGACGTTATCCTGGTGGGTGAGTTGCGTGATTTAGAAACTATACGCTTGGCAATGACCGCCGCAGAGACAGGGCATTTGGTGTTTGGTACTTTGCATACTAACTCTGCGACTAAAACTATCAATCGTGTTATCGATGTTTTTCCGGGTGATGAAAAATCGATGGTACGTTCTATGCTATCCGAATCCCTACAGGCTGTTATTGCGCAAGGTCTGCTGAAGAAAGTGGGCGGTGGGCGTGTCGCGGCTCTTGAAATTATGATTTGCAATTCAGCAATACGAAACCTTATTCGCGAAGACAAAGTCGCCCAAATGTACTCCTCAATTCAAACAGGTCAGAGTCAAGGCATGATGACACTAGATCAACATCTACAGCAGTTGGTTAAAGATAAGCTTATTTCAAGAGACACAGCGCTTGATGTCGCGATGAATAAAGCGCTGTTCTAGGTTTATATTATGGCGCAGATTTTTGTAGTTCAATCAGAGTTTTTGTGCCGAATTCGGCCAATGACAACATGTCATTCAACTGACTTCGGTTAAAACTTCCATCTTCGGCAGTCCCTTGGATTTCAATGAAATCAGCGGACTCATTCATGACCACGTTCATGTCCGTTTCTGCAACGACATCTTCTGCATAATCCAAATCAAGAACGGGCTGGCCACGATAAAGCCCTACAGAAACAGCGGCAACATAATTGAATTGTGGCTTTTTCTTAATTTTTTCACGCTGAACCATCCAATCAATGGCATCGCGCATGGCAAGGCAAGCGCCGGTAATGGATGCCGTGCGTGTACCGCCATCAGCTTGTATAACATCACAGTCGATGGTGATGGTATTTTCACCGATGGTTTTCAAATCAATACAGGTCCTAAGGGAGCGGCCGATAAGTCGTTGGATTTCTAATGTTCGACCGGCTTGTTTGCCCTTAGCAGCTTCTCTTTCATTGCGACTATGAGTTGCACGTGGCAGCATGCCATATTCAGCAGTGACCCAACCTTGACTTTTACCTTTGAGGAAGCGGGGCACGCCGTCAATGATGGAGGCAGTGCAAATTACGCGGGTATTGCCAAACTCAACTAGAACAGATCCTTCAGCATGGGCGGTATAATTACGTGTTAGGGTGATATTACGAAGTTCATTGGGTTCGCGGCGGCTTGGGCGCATAGACGTTTCCTCGATTAAATTCTTGAGTATAAACCTTTCAGGAGGTGGTTGCACCCCTGTTTGCATTTATAGTAATTTGGGGTATAGTCGCCCGAGCATCTCTGGTCATGGAGTCTCGAATGATATATAGCATGACGGCATTTGCAAGAGTGCAGAATCAGTTTCATCAAATCTTGTTATGTTGGGAGCTCAGATCTGTTAACCACAGATACCTTGATGCTTCTTTTAGGTTGCCAGAGTCTTACCGGGCATCAGAGCCTGCATTGCGTAAATTGCTGCGCGAAAAAGTGAGTCGTGGCAAAATAGAGTGCCAACTTAGGATTCAAGGTGCTTTGGAAGAAGGCATGTCGCTTGTTGTAAATCGTAGCAGGGTTAAATCTTTACTTCAGGCAAGTCAAGAGCTTCAGCATGAATTTCAATTGGCAGATGATCTTAAACTTAGTCAAGTTCTTGCATGGCCTGGAGTTATAGACTTTACTGATATTGAACAAGATAGCCTCAGTGCTCAAGTCGAGCAATCTTTCACCCAAGCATTAACTCAATTGGTTGTAATACGAAGGGCTGAGGGAAATGCTTTGCAAAGTTTTCTGGCGGGGCGTTTAGTCAAGCTTCAGGAAGAAATTCAGCGAGCGCGGGCTTTGATTTCTTCTATTAATGAGCACACAAAAGCGAAACTCGTTCATCGATTGCATGCTCTAGAATTAGTAGTGCAAGAGGCTCGAATTGAACAAGAAATTGCATTGATGCTCTCGCGCCTAGATGTAAGTGAAGAGTTAGACAGGCTAGACACTCACTGTGCTGAAGTTAACAGAGCGCTGGCCTCTGAAGAAGCATCAGGTAGGAGACTTGATTTTTTAATGCAAGAATTAAATCGTGAGGCCAATACGTTAAGTTCTAAATCAGATACGGTTGTTTTGACACAATGTGCTGTTGAGATGAAGGTGCTTATCGAACAAATGCGCGAACAGATTCAAAATATAGAGTGAGATCAATGACTGATAAATATCCCGGTTGTTTGTATATTGTAGCGGCGCCATCAGGTGGTGGGAAAACCAGTTTGGTAAAAAAACTGGTGGGTGAATTAGAAGATATCGCTATCTCAATTTCTCATACAACTCGTCAGATGCGTCCTGGGGAAAAAAATGGCGTGGATTATTTTTTTGTTGATGATCACACTTTTCTCAAAATGGTGGGTGAGGGGGCTTTTGTTGAGCATGCACAAGTATTTGGTCATTTTTATGGGACGTCCGCTGCACAAATTACTGACCGATTAAAACAAGGTATTGATATCGTATTGGATATTGATTGGCAAGGTGCTTTACAAATTAGGCATTTGTTTCCTGAGTCAGTGAGCATTTTTGTGGTCCCGCCTTCGCTTGAGGTGTTAAGCCAACGTCTTAAGAATAGACAACAAGATAATGAAGCTGTGGTGAATGTGCGTATGCAAAGTGCACAAGAAGAACTCTCACATTACCCTGAGTTTGATTACCTTATTATCAATGATGATTTTGAAAAAGCTGCGGGGGAACTTAAAGCGATTGTCATAGCAAACCGACTACGTATGGCACGCCAGGTTTGCCAACAAAGAAAATTGCTTTCATTCTTGTTGGCATCGCAGTAGAATACTAGGTTTTGCTGATTTTATTTGGTGGAGGGGCTGATATGGCACGTGTGACAGTTGAAGATTGTTTAGAGCATGTAGAAAATCGTTTTGAGTTGGTAATGATAGCGTCTAAACGAGCCCGTGAAATTGCAGTACGTGGCGCCCAACCGTTGGTAGAATGGGAAAATGATAAACCAACTGTTGTCGCCTTGAGAGAAATAGCTGAAGGACTCATTAAAGCGGATGTAATAGATAAAGAGTAAACCGCAACGTTTTGGGCCTGGGAGTGTTCTGTGAGTTATTTTGATGAACTTCACGAGGAGCTAAAACTCTATCTTGAGGCTGATGAAATAGAAAAGTGTCATCAGGCATATCTTGTCGCAGAAAAGGGACATCATGGCCAAATGAGGCGTTCGGGTGAGGCTTATATTTCTCATCCGGTGGCTGCGGCGCTGATCCTTGCTGAAATGCGTCTTGATCACCAAACAATTATGGCAACTTTACTTCATGATGTAGTTGAGGATACAAAGACTAGCAAAGAAGAGCTTATTAAACAATTTGGTGAAGATGTTGTGACGTTGGTTGATGGCGTCACCAAACTTACTAAAATCAAATTCGAATCAAGAGCTGAAGCACAGGCTGAAAATTTCCGTAAAATGGTGATGGCGATGGTTAAGGATATTCGCGTCATCATTGTGAAGCTTGCAGATCGACTCCATAACATGCGCACCCTTGGTGTTATGCCTGGTGTAAAAAGAAAACGTATTGCTATTGAAACGCTTGAAATCTATGCTCCGATTGCTAATCGTTTGGGGATGCATGCCGTATATACAGGCCTTGAAGATCTCGGTTTCAAAGCGCTCTATCCCCTGCGATATCGTGCCATTAAGTCAGCTGTTGAAAAATCTCGCGGCAATCGTCGTGAACTTACCCAAAAAATAGAACAAGATTTACAAGAAGCGTTGATGGAGTTAAATATCCCTTATGAGCATGTTTTTGGTCGGCAAAAACACTTATATAGTATTTACCGTAAAATGCGCCAGAAAAAATCCTCTTTTGCTGAAATCACTGATGTGTTCGCTTTTCGAGTTATCACCGAGGATATTGATTCATGTTACCGTGTGATGGGAGCACTCCATCGTACCTACAAACCTGTCCCGCAGCGGTTTAAAGATTACATTGGCATACCTAAAGTCAATGGTTACCAGTCATTGCACACTACCTTATTCGGCCCCTTCGGCGTGCCACTCGAAGTGCAAATTCGTACCCGCGATATGGATAATGTTGCTGAGAATGGGGTTGCAGCACATTGGATCTACAAATCAGAAGGTCTAGAAGTGAATGAAGCACAGTTGCGCGCCCGAGAGTGGGTACAACGTTTGCTTGAAATGCAGCGTAGCACAGGTAATTCGTTAGAGTTCATCGAAAATGTCAAGATAGATCTCTTTCCAGATGAAGTATACGTGTTTACCCCCAAAGGACACATCATGGAGTTGCCAAAAGGGGCAACCCCCGTCGATTTTGCCTATACCGTTCATTCAGGCGTGGGTAATAGCTGTGTTGCTGCAAAAGTCAATCGACGATTAGTCCCGTTGAGTATACCTTTAATCAATGGACAAACCGTCGAAATTATTACAGCTCCGGGCGCTCATCCGAATCCTACCTGGCTAAATTTTGTCGTGACAGGTAAAGCACGAAGTAACATTCGTAGTTTTCTTAAAGGCCAGCAGCTTGCAGAGTCGATCTCTTTGGGGCATCGCATGCTAGAACAAGCATTTCTCGAGCTGGGGAGCGAATTTGCTAATGTGCCTCCTGAATCTTTGCAAGCATTGTTAAATGATTTGCATTATAAATCGCTAGATGATTTGTTGTATGCGATTGGTATGGGCCATCAAATGGCGATGTTAATAGCCCGACGACTTGTAGTGGCAGAGCAGGTCGGTACTTTTGAGAAAACCAGCCAAGGCAAGCCTTTGGTTATCAAAGGAACCGAAGGCATGGTGGTGCATTTTGCAGAATGTTGTCAACCGATTCCAGGAGACAATATTGTTGGACGATTTCAGCAAGGTCGCGGTATTCTTGTGCATGTGAGTGATTGTCCGTCGATTAAAATGATTCGTGGTAATCCTGATCAAATTATCTCTCTTTGCTGGGATGAAAATATTTCTGGAGAGTTTTGGGTTGATATTACAGTCGATGTGGCCAATGAACGTGGGGTGTTGGCAGCACTAGCTACGGCCATTGCCGAGGCCGAATCAAATATTGGGAATATCAGTGTCGATCCTCGGGATGGTCGTCATAATGCGATTACTTTTTCTATTAGTGTTCGTAATAGAACGCATCTTGCTTTGGTCATGCGTCGTTTACGTGCCAACAAGGTTGTCATGCGACTTTATCGTAAAAAACAAGGGGATTGATTGATGAGTGAACCAATATGCGCACCTTTAGCGCCAGCGGCGATTGGTGCCTATAGCCATGCTATTAAATCAGGGCAGACGCTTTATGTCTCAGGGCAAATTCCACTTAAACCTGACACAATGGCATTGTGTGGCGATCATATTTCAGATCAAATAGATCAAGTATTTCTAAACCTTGCGGCAGTTTGTGATGCTGCTGGCGCCTCACTTGCACAAATCGTTAAAATGACTGTGTATTTGCTTGATTTAGATCATTTTCAATTAGTCAATGATGCTATGGAGCGTCTTTTTACGAAGCCTTACCCTGCTCGAGCAGTGATTGGTGTGGCCGCTCTGCCTCGCCATGCTAAAATTGAGATTGAGGCGATTGTTGAGATCGGTGTGTCTGCGTGAGTATTTTATCCTTTCATAGAGTTTCTTTAATGCTCGCTAACCACGCTATTCTTGACGAGGCTGATTGGCAAATTGAGCCTCAAGACAAAATTGCTTTGGTGGGCCGCAATGGTGCTGGTAAATCAACCTTGCTTAAACTCTTGCAAGGCGACATCGTTCAAGACAAGGGGCAGATAGAAAAGCGAAGTGGTTTAAGAATCAGCGGTTTAATGCAGGAGGTGCCGTTAGCAGAAAATGAAACGGTTTATCATTTTCTAGTAAACGGATTAGGAGATTTAGGCGAGTTATTATCTAAATACCATCGTGCTACTATAAACCATGACGTTGATGCGTTGTCCATTCTGCAACAGCAAATAGATCATCAAAATGCATGGGAGTATTTAACACGCGTGGATATCATGGCATCCCATTTGGGACTTGACCCTTCTGTTGCTATGAGTGCCTTGTCAGGTGGAAAAAAGCGCTTGGCAATGCTTGGCAGTGCATTGATAGCGGAGCCTGATTTATTATTACTTGATGAACCCACCAACCATTTAGATATTAATGCTATTGAATGGTTAGAGTCGTATTTGAAAAATTATAAGGGTAGTTTGTTGGTGGTGACCCATGATAGGGATTTTTTAGCTGCAGTCGCGACTAAGATTGTTGAAATAGATCGCGGCCATTTATATGTACATCGCTCTAACTATGAGACCTATCTTGATAGGCGAGAAGCGATAAGGCAGGCTCAGCAAAAAGAGAATGATCTGTTTGATAAACGTTTAATTGATGAAGAAGCGTGGATTCGAACAGGTGTCAAAGCACGAAGGACTAGAAATGAAGGGCGCGTGCGCGCGCTTGAAGCAATGCGTAAGGCCCATCTTGCACGACGTAAACAAATGGGGCACGTGAAGGGAATAGCGCTAGATGTGGCACGCTCAGGTACTTTGGTTCTAGAGGCTAAGAACGTAAATTACAAGATTGATGATAAGGTATTGGTCAAAGATTTTTCATTTTTACTTACCCGGGGTGATAAAGTTGGGATCATCGGGCCAAATGGATGCGGTAAGACCACCTTAGTGCGCCTATTATTGGGCGAATTGATACCTGACTCAGGCGACATTAGGCGTGGAACGGGGATTGAAATTGCTTATTTTGATCAATTGCGTTGTCAATTGGATGAACGTAAAACAGTGATGCAAAATGTAGCTGACGGTGCTGATTATGTTACGATTCAAGGCAAACAAAAACATGTAGCAAGTTATCTAGGAGATTTTCTTTTTGCCTCCGAACGTTTTAATCAGCCAGTATCAGTTCTTTCTGGAGGAGAGCGTAATCGTTTGTTATTGGCTAAACTCTTCGCGCGTCCTGTGAACGTATTAGTCATGGATGAGCCGACCAACGATTTAGATATTGAAACCTTAGAAATGCTGGAGACAATGCTCGTCAGTTATCCAGGGACTCTCTTGTTGATCAGCCATGATCGTGCTTTTATCGACCAAGTGGTGACTAGTGTTTTGGTTTATGAACATGATGGACATTTTAATGAGTATGTAGGCGGTTATGAAGATTATCAAACTCAAAAAAAACAACAGCGATCAGTTGAAAAAGGAGTGTCGATAGTCCGCAAAAAAGAGGTAAGTGCAAAACTCTCGTTTAATGAGCAGCGTGAACTATCGAAGCTGCCTGAGAAAATAGAACAGTTAGAGCAAGATATCCATAAAATGCATGATCAAATGGCTGATCCAGATTTTTATCAACAAGACGCAGCGCTACTGGTATCTTTTAATCAAACAGTTCTGCAAAAAGAACAAGATCTACAAAGTCTATATGCGCGTTGGGAACTACTAGAAGGGCGGAAGTGATATGATGTTGACGATAGCCATTCTTGTTTTGGTATCTTCTATTTTTGCATTTTTTGCAGATGAATTTGGCAGGATGTTTAAAAAAATTTATGCTGTTCCTGGGGTGAAGCTTTTGCTGCCATTGTTGGTAGCTTCTTGGCTTATCCTATTTTACGAGGCCTTTGGGCTATGGTTGTTATTGCGCACACAAAAAGCACTCTATGAGTTAACACATCTAGTTGCAGCGGTATTACCTTTTGAGTCTAACGCACTTATTTTTACCCACGTCCTATTTTTATCTTGTCTAGGCATTCTGCCAGTATTATTCTTTCGCTGGAAGGCACGCAGAAAAACATCTTACCTAGCCACCCCAAAAACCTATTGGCTAGGCTTGATTTTATGGATAATTGCCGCAATTTTGCTAACAGTTTCGTTGTAAGTGAATTGTCCTAGCAAGGTTTTACTCACCCTTGTTTCAATAGCTATTTTGTGCAAAAGGTATCTGTATGTTTTATGTAATGAATCCAGGATTAAAGCAATAGGCAACACTCTTTAGGGACGTTACCTAATATCGTTCACAATGCTCTAGGTCCATCTAGTCTTTATTTTTTGATGTAGGATTTATTGGTTCAATATTCTTTTTTTGTGCTGATTGATAGCGTGCTTTTAATTCAACATCGATGTATCGATCGGTTGTGGCGCTCGAACTATGCCCTGCATCATCACGGACGTGCTCCCTTGGTCTTGTTTTAACATCTTCTGAAATTCCCGTATGTCTTAACCAGTGTACTGTGGCCTCTGCGAGATGGTCTGCCTCTTCATGGTTATGTTGTTGTCGTAAGAGCACCTCAGCTTTATCAAAGCAAACTTGCACAAGGCGTCGGATGGGGGCGGTATCGCTCATGGGACCATGACCGCGTATTTTGGGGATGAGAGGGGAATTATCTCCCGGCGAGGGCAGCGGTGATAATCCCAAAACTGTACGCCATCTGATGAGGCACTCTAACATTGACTCACTAACTGCAATTTGTCGCTCCTTATTCCCCTTGCCGACGGTTGTGAACCACCAAGCGCCAGTGCTGTCTTTAGCGAAATCATTCATTGAGGGACACCATCTGTCACTTGCAACAATCTCTGAGATCCTAAGGTAAAGTCCATAGAGCATGCTCAGAATAAATCGGGTGCGCTCATGTTTTTCTGGTTCGAGTTCTGCCATGGCCTCAGCAACGTCTAATACTGCTTGCCACTGAACTAGGCTTAAGCGCCTAATAGGTGCATGGTGCTGACGTTTGCGCACAAATTTACTTTTTTGACGAATGAGTGCTACGGGATTAGATAGTAAATATTCTTCAGCGATAAGAAAATTAAACAAGGTACTAAGGATAGCAAATATCTCTTGAATAGCCCCTGGGGAGAGGCTGAAGTTCGATATGTCGGGTTTTACCCCATTGCTTCTTGCTGATTTGCTGACATGTACGACAAAAGGGCGCCACGAAGGATTGGGTCGTCTTAAGCCTTCAATCTCAATAAACCGTGGCACTTTTTTGAGAGAGATCCATCCTTCGGGTGGGTTTTGGCAAAAACGGATGTATTGCTCAATGTGATCTCGTTTCAGTTCTGTTATGGATATCTTCTGAATTTGCCAGCACCACTGTAAAAGGCGCTCAACTTCTCGGCGATAACTATTGAAAGTTCCCAAGCTTCCATTGTAGCTTTTCAAAAAAATAAGCGCTTTCTCAAAGTCCTTGCGACATTTTTCGTGAGGAAGCACCACATAGTCAGCATTTTTATGCAATTGATTGATGGTATCAAAGAGTGGAAGCAGGGGCAGGTTCATGGTAGACACAGAAAATAATCACTGTGATATCCTACCTTCAATAGCGCAGGCGAACAATCCTTAGGCGAGTTAGGTGGGCCATTTATTTTGCTCTGATGATGATGTACGATTTAAATTTTCTCAGGGTGACTTCAAATGTATAAGCATATTCTACTGCAAACGATCTTAGAGCAAATAAAAATACAAACAGAACTGCTAGATGCGAAGATAGATTTAGAGCTTCGATTCGTATCCTCTGTATCACAGCTTGCTTTGATAAAAAAAATTTACCAAGCCATATTGCAAAATACTGATATGCATAGCATTCAATGTGACTTAGAACAATATAAAAATGCATGTTTTAAACAGTCAGTGTTATTAAATGTATTTGTTAAAGGAGAAACTATTCTCCATGAATTTAGGCAGCGTCTCGAATTGCCCGAAGATTTCACGCTTGATGTAGATTCTTCAGTATTAATACCAAGTACCTACATACCACCTGTTTCTTCATCCCTGACCATTAGTGCGTTGAAATCTGATGCACAACAGCGATTGTCTGAAAGAACGGATAAGACAGGGCAGAATACAGAAATTTCACCTGAGAGTTTTGGTTCAGCAAAGCGCCCTAAGAGATTGGCGGCAAAAATTGGTCTATTTGGAAAAGCAGGAACAGAAAAAATATCTAGCGAAACAGATACTATTGATGAGGAGCCACCTAGGTATTTTGCCAAAAAAAAAAGAGGGACATACAAGAAAAGCCGGCGACAAAACAAAGACCTAAGTAAGTTGCAAGCTAAGCTTAGGAGATTAGAAGAAAATATTGCATTGCTTCAACAGGAGAAAAAAATATATGAATCTATCACAGCAAAGTATCTTGAAACAGATGTGCACAGCAAAGCGAAATGCAAAGCTAAATGAAACAGGAGGGAATTTTTTCTATGAAGAGTTTGATTTTCCTATGCGAAGTTGTTGACCTCTTTTGTCACTGCGAGTATCATTCCCGCACTGCCTGAAGGCACGGGTCCACGGGGTGTAGCGCAGTCTGGTAGCGCGCCTGCTTTGGGAGCAGGATGTCGGGAGTTCGAATCTCTCCACCCCGACCAGTTTGACCTTTGTGCAAGCTATAAATGCGCCCGTAGCTCATCTGGATAGAGCATCGGCCTTCTAAGCCGAGGGTAGCAGGTTCGAATCCTGCCGGGCGTACCAAACGTCAAGCAGCATTCTACTATATATGGCAATTAGATTATGGTGGGCGTAGCTCAGTTGGTAGAGCCCCGGGTTGTGATCCCGGTTGTCGTGGGTTCGAGTCCCATCGTTCACCCCAGAACATCAAGAAAGCGACACAATCTTTTCTTAAGATTTCAGTGGAGTCTTTACAAGAGAGTGTTAGTGTTTAATAATCCCACTCTGTATGCGAAAGTGGCGGAATTGGTAGACGCACTGGATTTAGGTTCCAGCGGGGTAACCTGTGAGAGTTCGAGTCTCTCCTTTCGCACCAATATATTTAGATAATTTCAAGAGGTGACTAGATGCAAGTTTCTGTTGAGACCTTGAAAGGTTTGGAACGCAAAATAACAATTTCGGTACCTGCTGAAAAAATAGAGGAAGAAGTGTCTCTACGCCTAAGAAATCTTGCGCGCAAAGTGAAAGTAGATGGTTTTCGTCCTGGTAAAGTGCCTATGAACTTAGTTGTCAAGCGTTTTTCTGACAGTGTGCGCCAGGAAGTTGCAAGAGATATGGTGCAGCCAACTTTGTATGAAGCTCTAGCGTCTAATAAACTGGTACCGGCGGGTACGCCATATGTCGAACCTGAGATTGTTGAATCAGGTAAAGATTTCAAATATACCGCCCAATTCGAAGTATTTCCTGAGATTGATGTTAAAGAATTAAATCAAGCCGAAGTTGAAATCATTGATGCGAGCGTTAATGATACTGATCTGAATGTAATGATAGAAAAATTGCGGGAGCAAAATAAAGAATGGAACCATGTGAAGCGTGCAGTGGCTTCAGGAGATAAGCTAACAATCGATTTTGTTGGTTTCTTGGATGGTGTTGCATTTGATGGGGGAACTGCGGATGACTATGAACTAGTGATTGGCTCAGGTTCCATGATTCCAGGATTTGAAGATGGGTTAATTAATGCTGAAATTGGCAAGGCTTTTGATCTTAAGGTCACGTTCCCTGAGGATTATGGTCATGCAGATTTAGCTGGTAAAGAGACCACTTTTAATGTGACCGTGAAAGAAATTAAAGAAGGCACGCTTCCGTTGCTGGATGAAGATTTTGCTCTAAAATTCAATATCAAAGAAGGTGGAATAGATGCACTGAAGAAAGATATCAAACAAAACATGGAGCGTGAATTAGAACGTCGTTTAAGCTCGATGAATCGTGAAACAGTATTTGATAGACTACTTGAAGCTAACATTTTCGAGTTGCCATCGGCATTGATAGATCAAGAAATTGAGCATTTGAAGCATGAGATGTATCACAGAGTGTTTGGCCATGAACATTCTGATAATGAGACAATTCCTGATTTCCCTCGTGAGTTATTTGAAGAGCAAGCAAAGCGTCGCGTACATTTGGGACTATTGTTCTCCGAATATGTTAAAAAGCATCAAATGAACGTTGATAAGGATCGCTTAGATGCTATGATTGACAAAATGTCTCAGGCCTACGATAGCCCAGATGACCTCCGTAAGTGGTTGAATAATAACAACGATCGCTTGCAAGAAGTATCAGCTTTGGTTATGGAAGAATTGGTTTTTGAAAAAATTCTCGAAGATGCCAAGGTCGTTAAAAAAACTATGGATTATGAAGCAGTAATGACCCCCAAAAAGGGTACTGAAGAGTAAGGAGACCCTAATGAACCATTATCCAGAACATGTGATTAGAAATGCCAGTGGTCTTGTACCAATGGTAATTGAACAAACGTCGAGGGGCGAGCGCTCGTATGACATTTATTCTAGGTTATTAAAAGAGCGTATCATTTTCCTTCTGGGTGAAGTTGAAGATCATATGGCGAATTTAGTGGTTGCTCAATTATTATTTTTAGAGTCAGAAAATCCAGAAAAGGAAATATCCCTTTACATTAATTCGCCTGGCGGGGTAGTCACAGCAGGTCTTGCTATCTATGATACCATGCAATTTATTAAGCCTGATGTAAGTACTCTTTGCATCGGACAAGCCGCGAGTGCAGCTGCCTTACTACTTTGTGCTGGCGCAGCCGGAAAAAGGTACTGTCTACCGAATTCACGAGTGATGATTCATCAACCCTTGGGTGGTTACCGAGGTCAAGCGACGGACATAGAAATACATGCCCGAGAAACATTGGCTGTGCGGGAGCGCCTAAATAGCATTATGGCCCATCATACTAGTAAAACCCCCGAGCAGATCATGCACGATACAGAGCGTGATAATTTTATGAGTGCTTCGCAGGCCATGAACTATGGGTTGATAGACAAAATAATGTCTGACAGAGATTCTTTAACTAAGTCAGAAAAAAGCACATAAACGTGTATGCTAGGAATCAACATCCTGTTGATAAAGCGTGATATATATGGCCTTTAGAGGCCTGCTTTAGCTTTTTTTATGGCCCTTATGGATACAAAAGCAGGTTCAGACAGATCTATTCAGCGAGAAAGACTTGCAAATATTATGTTTGACCATATATTGAGTTGTTTCAGGCAAGTTAATTTGCTAGCAAAGAAGGGGTTTTTAGATGAGTAAAGCTGGTAATGGTGGATCTGATAAAGTTCTGTATTGTTCTTTTTGTGGTAAAAGTCAGAATGAAGTTAAGAAACTAATCGCAGGACCTTCAGTTTTTGTTTGTGATGAATGTGTTGACTTGTGTAATGACATTATCCGTGAGGAATCCTCTGATACTCCAGAGGAACAGCGAGCTAGCCTCCCAACTCCCAAAGAAATTTCTGCATTCCTTGATGAGTATGTCATTGGTCAGCCGCATGCTAAAAAGGTTCTATCAGTTGCGGTTTACAATCATTACAAGCGCATGCACAACAAAACAGAAGATGGTGTTGAGTTAGGCAAGAGTAATATATTGCTCATAGGACCTACGGGTAGCGGAAAGACATTACTCGCTGAAACATTGGCTCGATTACTTAATGTACCATTTACAATGGCGGATGCAACAACCCTCACAGAGGCAGGATATGTTGGTGAAGATGTCGAGAATATTATCCAAAAATTGTTACAAAAATGTGATTATGATGTAGAAAAAGCACAACAGGGCATTGTTTATATTGATGAAATAGACAAAATTTCACGTAAATCTGACAATCCATCGATAACTAGAGATGTTTCTGGTGAGGGTGTTCAGCAAGCACTGTTGAAGCTTATTGAAGGGACAATTGCTTCAGTGCCTCCTCAAGGTGGCCGTAAGCATCCACAGCAGGAATTTCTTCAAGTAGACACATCTAATATACTGTTTATTTGTGGTGGAGCCTTTGCTGGTCTTGAAAAAGTGATACGTGATAGAAGTGATAAGTCTGGAATTGGGTTTTCAGCTCAACTAAAAAACAAAAATGATATTACAGATTTGACAGAATTATTGGATGCGTTGGAGTCTGAGGATCTGGTTAAATATGGATTAATTCCTGAGTTTGTTGGAAGATTGCCGGTAGTCGCCACTCTACATGAACTTGATGAAGCAGCACTTGTTGAGATTTTGACTGAGCCAAAAAATGCTTTAACAAAGCAGTTTCATGCGTTATTTAAAATGGAAGGAGCTGAGTTAGAGTTCTGTGATGAAGCTTTGAGATTAATTGCAAAAAAAGCGCTTGCTAGAAAAATTGGAGCTAGGGGTTTACGCGCTATCCTAGAAAATATTTTGCTAGATACCATGTATGAATTGCCTTCGTTGGAGGGTGTTAACAAAGTTGTTGTTGATGAAAATGTAGTCAATAACGCTGGAAAACCAAGGATAATATATAACAGTGAGGATCATAAGCAAGTTGCTGCAGGTGGTGATTGATCTGAGGGCATACCTTTGTGCAAACTCTTCGGCTCGTTTGCTCTAGGTTGTGACATGCCGGCAAGCGCTTTCAACGGATAAGGACCCATTATGTCGCATGAAATTGAATCAGTTCCAGTAGATAGTCCAATTGAGCAAGCAATTCCTGTGCTTCCACTTCGAGATGTAGTTGTCTATCCTCATATGGTAATTCCCTTATTTGTAGGACGGGAAAAATCGATCAAAGCTTTGGAAGCGGCTATGGTCGATAACAAACATATCTTTCTAGTTGCGCAGCGTAAATCTTCTAATGATGATCCAAATCCAGATGACTTATATACTGTCGGAACTATTTCAAGTGTTCTTCAATTGCTAAAGCTTCCTGATGGAACAGTGAAAGTTCTTGTGGAGGGCGAACAAAGAGCTACCGTTGTTTCTTATACTACTGATAGTACCAACGGTTATATGGCTGCAGAGTTGCAAGATCTCAATGAAGTTAGCGTTGCTCTCAAGAAACAAGAAATTGATATTCTTACTCGTTCTTTGATGTCCCAGTTCGAACAATATATCAAACTTAACAAAAAAATCCCTCCTGAAGTTCTCTCATCTCTTGGAAGTATAGAAGAGCCGGGACGTTTAGCAGATACCATAGCAGCTCACCTCACTTTGAAAGTTGAAGACAAGCAAGCTCTTCTTGAGGCAATCGATGTAGGATCTCGACTAGAGCGTTTAATGGCTGTGATAGAGAATGAAATCGATTTGTTACAGGTTGAAAAGCGTGTCCGTGGTCGCGTCAAACGACAGATGGAAAAAAGTCAGCGTGAATATTATCTTAACGAACAGCTTAAAGCGATTCAAAAAGAACTCGGTGAAATGTCTGAAGAGGGCAACGAACTTGAACAGCTCGAACAATCAATCCACAAGGCTGGCATGACCAAGGAAGCAAATGAAAAGGCGATTGCTGAATTGCATAAACTGAAAATGATGTCACCTATGTCAGCTGAGGCAACTGTCATTCGAAATTATTTAGATTGGATGTTGGCAGTGCCTTGGAAAAAGAAAAACAAAATTCAGTTTGATTTAAATAAAGCTACACAAATGCTTGATATGGATCATTATGGTCTTGAAAAGATTAAAGAACGTATCATTGAATATTTGGCAGTACAACAACGAGTGAAGCGGCTTAAAGGTCCAATACTCTGTTTGGTCGGGCCTCCCGGTGTTGGCAAAACATCTTTAGGGCAGTCGATAGCCAATGCAACTGGCAGAACATTTATCCGCATCGCTTTAGGAGGTGTGCGCGATGAAGCGGAAATACGCGGACATCGTAGAACCTACATTGGCTCAATGCCTGGAAAAATTATTCAAAAACTGTGTAAGGCAAAAGTTAAAAATCCTCTTATTATGCTCGATGAGGTGGATAAAATGGCGATGGATTTTCGTGGCGATCCAGCATCAGCGCTTCTCGAGGTTCTAGATCCAGAGCAAAATCACACCTTTAATGATCATTATTTGGAAGTTAACTATGATTTGAGTGATGTTATGTTTATTGCTACGGCTAACTCCCTTGAGATACCTGCGCCATTGCTTGACCGGATGGAGGTTATGCGGTTGGCTGGATACACTGAGGATGAAAAGGTTAATATAGCAGAACATTATCTGGTACCTAAACAGCTACAACTCAATGGTTTAAAGAAGGAAGAAATTGAGATTAACAATGGCGCTGTTCACGAAATTATCCGGCATTACACCCGAGAAGCCGGTGTTAGAAATCTTGAGCGAGATATTGCCAATATATGTCGTAAGGTTGTTAAAGATATTATAGTCAGTAAGCGTATCAAAAAAGTCACCGTAACTCGTACTAATATAGCTAAATATTTAGGAGTGAAGAAATTTCGGTACGGTTTGGCTGAGACGCACGACCAAGTTGGACAAGTCACAGGGTTAGCCTGGACGAGTGTTGGCGGGGAGCTTTTAACAATTGAGGCCTCAATGATGCCAGGAAAAGGTAAAACTTTACATACGGGTCAGCTAGGGGAAGTTATGCAGGAGTCAATTCATGCTGCAATGACTGTGGTCAGAAGTCGGGTAAACTCATTTGGCGTTGAAGCGGATTTTTATGAGAAAAATGATTTTCATGTCCATGTTCCAGAAGGAGCAACTCCTAAAGATGGTCCAAGCGCAGGTATAGGAATGTGCACAGCCCTGGTTTCGGTCATAACGCATATACCAGTCAGGGCCGATTTGGCGATGACAGGTGAAATCACGCTGCGTGGACAAGTGTTACCCATCGGTGGGTTGAAGGAGAAGTTACTTGCAGCTCATCGGGGGGGGATAAAGCATGTTATTATTCCTGAGGAAAATAAAAAGGATTTAACTGAGATTCCTGATAATATCCTCAGAAAGTTGACGGTCCATCCTGTTAAGACTATTGATGAGGTACTAGTATTGGCTTTACAAAGGAGTCCCTTTGTCATATCGGAACAAGAAGAGACCAAGGATCTACCTGAGATTAAAAGAGTTAAAAAAAACGTAAATAATGATTTACACACTCAGTAATAACAGGTATATTTCGCTATCGCCCGCCACCACTGGGGTTTCAGGGATGTAAGAGCTTGACTAGGGCTGACTATTCTGATTTAATCAGCTCGTTGTATGGATGAATAACTGCTAAGGGGAAAAGATGAATAAAAGTGAATTGGTTGAAGCAATCGCTAATGGTTCAGGTGTGACAAAAGCAGACGCTAATCGTGTATTAGATGCGTTCATGCATACGGTCACAGATACGCTGAAATGTGGCGACCAAGTGGTTTTGCCAGGATTCGGGTCTTTTTCAACTGGCAACCGTTCCGCACGTACTGGGCGTAATCCCCAGACAGGACAGACGATTCAAATCAAAGCTTCACGTGTTGCTAAATTTAAGGCTGGTAAGTCATTGAAAGAGGCTGTACAAGAGGCATAATTTCTGGGGTGCTTAGCTCAGCTGGGAGAGCATCGCCCTTACAAGGCGAGGGTCGCAGGTTCGATCCCTGCAGCACCCACCAAGAATAGGAGTGGTAGTTCAGTTGGTTAGAATACCGGCCTGTCACGCCGGGGGTCGCGGGTTCGAGCCCCGTCCACTCCGCCAGCATAACGCGCCGAAAGGCGCGTTTTTTTTATTCTTTTATTTAAGCTGGGATACTTGTTGTCTAACGTACCTGTTGTATACTGACGTGGTATTTTCACCCTTGGTTTCCGAGGGGCATTTTTTTATGGAATTCTCTACATGTTGCAGAAGCTTAACGAACGAATTCAAGGTGTTGTTGCCTGGGTAGTAATTATTCTTATTGCGGTTACTTTTACGTTATTTGGCATTGATTACTACATGCAATCTCGTCACGAATCAACAGCACAAGTTGAAGTCAACGGCCAGCCGATTTCAAAACAGGCTTTTGAAGTTAATTATCGAAGAATACGACAGCTTCGTGATCCTGCTTTGATGAATGACGAAGCAGAAAATCAACTGAAGCAACAAGTTATGAACGAAATGATCGTAAGCACCGTTAGTGTACAATCAGCCCAATCAAATGGCTTTGATGTTGGGGTTAGTCAAGCTAATGGAGCCATCCTCAGTATCCCTCAATTTCAACAAGATGGGCGATTTTCTACAGACAGATATCAACAGGCTTTGAATAGTGCGCTGTTCACTCCAGATTCTTTCCAGAAAGAAGTACGCCAAGGCATGTTGCTAAATCAACAGCGATTTGCATTTATTGGTACGGCATTTGCGCTACCAAGTGAGATTAGACAGTTTGTAAAATTATATATGCAAACCCGAAACTATGATTACATGTCTATTCCTGTACAGCAGTTCCAAAAGCAAGTGACAGTTTCATCTCAACAAATCGAAGAGTATTATAAAAAACATCAGAAACAATTCTTATCACCAGAGCTTGTCACACTCGATTATGTTCTGTTATCAATGAATGACATTAAAAAATCCATCAAAATTTCAGAGCAACAGCTAAAACGCTATTACGAAGAGAACCAAGACAATTACCTCAAACCTGCACAGTGGAAGGTGGCTCATATTTTAATTTCGACTCCCCCAGATGCATCACCTGAAGCACTTCAGCGGATTAAGCAGCGTGCAGATGAAACTTATAGTTTTCTCAAGAAAAAGCCCGGTCAGTTTGATAAAACGGTTGCAACAACATCTGATGATAAGATTTCATCATTAAATGGTGGTGTTTTGCCGTGGATTGTTGGGGGGCAATCGGAGTTTGACAAGGCTCTGGTGAATGTTACGACACCGGGTATCATTATGCCACCCGTAAAATCCCGATATGGTTATGAGATATTCAAGCTCCTTGCCTACACTCCCGCTTCTGTTAAGCCTTTGAATGATGTGAGGTCAGAAATTGAAGAACAACTTCGAATTGACCAGGCCCAAACAAAATACGCTCAGGCTTTAGAGCAACTCTCAGATCTTAGTTATCAGACGCCCGATTCATTGCTGCCGGTAGCTGAGGCATTGCAATTAACTGTTAAAGAATCCGCTCCACTTTCTCGTAAAGGGAGTGTGGGGGATCTTGAAAGCAATAAACAGATTATTCGGGCGGCATTTAGTCACGATGTGCTTGGTCTTGGAAATAATAGCGAGCCCGTGCAGTTAGATAATGATAGCGTTGTGGTCTTGCGTATAAAGCAACATGTTCCTTCTGCTGTGAAGACACTTGCTGAAGTGCAGTCGGTTATACTGGAGAAATTATCAAAATTTCAGGCAAAATATCTAGCAGAGAGACTAGGTAAAGAGCTCCTTTCTGCTAGTAATGATGCGGCAATGCAGAATAAATTGATGACTGATCATCATTTGAAATGGAAATCGGTTGCCCAAGCAAGCAGAGATTCTGACATAAGCCTTGTTGAGATGACTGATATTGCGTTTAAATTAGGCAAAGTTGGAGATCAATCTGGGCGTAGTCTAAACAATGGAAATTATGTGATTGTAGAGCTAAAAAAACTCAATGATGGTCAATTAGCTCTGCTTGATAAGGAACAGCTTGCAAGCATTACCCAACAGATTGAAGCGAATTATGGCATGATGGATTATGATCTTTATGTTAGTAATCTTATGAGTAAGGCCAAGATAGTTAAGCATTAATTAATCCGTAAGCAATCCTGGAACGACCGCCTCCGAGTGGTGGGTTGTCTGAGTAATTATCCTGTCCTAAGTGGATCATGATATAGGCGCGGAATTTTAGGGGCTGTTGACATTTGATCCTCCGGTCGCCGACGTGCCGCGGTTTATCCGCGGCATCCAGGAGATACTTATGTTAAGAATATATTTCTTCGTATAAATCACGCCATGCTGGATTAAACTCTTGATTAAACTAAGTTTCCATTTTTTACGCCAATTTTTGAAACGTGCTTCGCGTCTGGCCGGAGTTATTGTCAAATGTGGTGTACAGCATTAGGCGGCATTCCTGTCTAGCTGTTCAACCACTTGTTCTTCATCTTCAAATTTAACGTTGTTAACAACGAGCGTTAACAGTGCAAACCCCTTGATTTTTCTCCAGCGTTTTTGTGCAGACTCCATCAGCTTGTAAACCATAGCCAATGTCGTATCTCGCGAGCCACAATTGCGGCTTCTTTTCGTTCGTAAGCGCACAGTAGCAAATGTTGACTCTATTGGATTGGTTGTCCGAATGTGAAGCCAATGCTCTGCAGGAATGTCATAAAAGGCCAGTAGCTCTTCACGGTCTTTTGCCAAACAATCCATCGCCCCTGGGTACTTTGCACTGAACCGCTTGATCGTATTATCAAACGCGGCATGGGCTTCGTTACGGGTGGATGCCATCCAAATATCATGTATTGCCTCTTTAACTTTCGGTTGCATTGATTTTGGCAGCTTATTTAATACATTTGCTGTTTTGTGCACCCAGCATCGGCTGGATAGACTGTGCTTAATGCATTCCAGAACCCAAGAGCCCCATCGCCAACAGCTAATTTTGGGGAAATTTCCAAGCCTCTTTGGCGCAGGCCAGTCAACAGCTCCTCCCAACTACTTGTCGATTCACGATACCCATCCTCAACGGCAACTGGCTCTTTATTACCATACTCTGTGACGCCAATAATAACCAAGAGACACAAGCGCTCATCCATTCGAACTTTGCTGTAAATCCCATCAGCCCACCAATACACGTAACGTTTATTACTCAGGCCCCTTTTTCGCCAATAGCCATACTCATTAATCCATGGGCTCTTCAATCGCGATATGGTGTTTGCGGACAAACCTTTTGCCCGTTCTCCCAGCAATGCACACAGTGCCTCAGAGTAGTCACCCGTTGATATCCCTTTCAAATAAAGCCACGGCAGCAACTCTTTAACGCTTTTTGAGCGCTTCAAATAGGGCGGAAGTAAGCCACTATTAAACTTCACCTGAAACAATCGAAGAGGTTGAGTTGGCATTATCTGAATACTTTGATTATTATAAAAACTGAAGACCACACCAGTCTTTTGGATACATCACACCAGCGAATATGTATTTTGGATACAACCCAAAAGCATGAACTCCGTATGTCATGGCTTACCCACAGGGTTTACAGGCCTATCCGAGACAATGAAAGCTCTCCTGGCCTATGGGCTTGTGGATAAGCCATTCTGAGAGTAAGGTGATTAGACTAACAAGCTGGGAATAGCTCTTATTTTTCCTGAATTTTGTCCCATATCCCCTGAGCTATCTAAAATAGCTCTTAAAATAGTTTATCCACGAATATTTCGCGTCTGTATCAGTGTTTATTCTTTTTTCTGGCTCTACTTTGAACAGTGTAACTAAACCTTTTGGCGCAGTAAGCCTGCTGAGGGATGCTTCTTTTAAAAGTCGCACAATATCCTTATGTCCATTTCGTGTGGCAATCATAAGAGGGGTCAAACCAATTGTCCGCGCCAGATTAACATCCGCATTTTTTCTAAGTAATTTTTGAACAATCTCAGTATGTCCATTTTGGGCAGCAACATAAAGAGCGGTGGTGCCATCTGTCATCGCCTGATTAACATTTGCATTTTTATCAAGCAATGCTTGAACAACAGCCATGTGTCCATTTTGGGCGGCAATAAAAAGAGGGGTGGTGCCATCTGTCATCGCCTGATTAACATTTGCATTTTTATCAAGCAATGCCCGAACAACAGCCGTGTATCCATATTGGGCAGCAATAAAAAGAGGAGTGGCGCCATCTGTCGTAGCTTGATTTATAGCCGCATTTTTATCAAGCAATGCCAGAACGATAGCTACGTGCCCATTTTTGGCAGCATTGAAAAGAGGGGTTAAACCACCTGTAGACGCCAGATTAACATCTGCATTTTTATCAAGCAATGCTTGAACAACAGCCATGTGTCCATTTTGGGCGGCGATAGAAAGATGGGTGATGCCATCTCTCATCGACTTATTTACATACGCGCCCTTATCGAGGTATGCGTTGACTATCTCAGAATAACCTACCCTCGCCGCAAACCAAAGTAAACTAACCGCACCGGGACTTTTGGCAAATTCTTCTGAAACAAGATGTTTCCTTTTAAGTTGTTGAAAGTTAGTGATTAGTGATGCACGCTTTGACAGCTTCTCAGCCGCTATCAATCTTGTATAAATTCCGGTATATAAAGGTCTTGGGATAAGTGTGGGGTCAACATTAAACCCATCGAGCACTTTTTTCGCAAGGTTAGCGATATCTAACGTTTGAGGCTCCCCCTCATTAATGTCCATAAACTGCCAAGAACCATTGCTGGGGTTGTAGGTTAGCCCAATAGCATGATTATGACTGTTTAACAAAAAGGCAATGGTTCCAGTATCGCTACTGACGGATTCAGCAATCTTGGATAAAAACGCTATCAATTCATCCTGCGTAAATATCGATAGCTCGGTATACGGAACAAACAGCCCTCCTTTTTCCACAAGAGGTACCGAGTTTGCGATGTTTGAAATTTCCTCTATGTTTTCCTGAATCAGGTGCCTGTCAAAAATGCAATCATACCTTTCTGGATACATATACAGCGTTATTTGCTCATAAAAGGCAAGGTACTGAGATAGTTTCTTATCCTCAGGGGTGAGTGCCTCATTTCTAGCGACTTTATCCTTCATGGTTTTAATTTGATCAAATAACCTTTGCCCGTTTTCAGTTATCTCTGTTGTAATGCGTTTGTATATTTCTGCTTGATTCTCATCGGTCAAACAAGCGGACAGCCATGCCATAGTAACTCCTTGGCACACCCCTTCCGGACTCTTGAAATAGCCTAACTTTATGCCGAGTTTAATGATCTCCGCATGCATGTTGAGCGAATCATCAGGTTTATTTGGCATTACAATCGCTTATTTATTTACATATTGTATTATTGTAGTGCACAAATTTTTATACAAGCAAATTTCTTGCTTTGGGCGGGTGTAAGTAATGGTCTGTGTTTCTAGTGTTGCAGTGTCTTGCTCTAACTCTATAAGACAAGGGCCGCTAAACCATTGATGGCTTTGCGGCAATCCACGGCGCATCACGCAACATAAATCATGGTGTTCTCGCTCAGCTTTAACATGATAAATTACTCATCTTAGGTTCTGCTTTTGTTGACACTGCTGATTTTATGATAGATTTGCTTCGATAAAGGTTAGCTCAGGCTTGCGCTCTTCGCTTCTGGGGCGGTGCAAATAATAATGAAAATGTTTATTGCTAATACCTTCTTATTTATTTTTACCATTCTCATGCAATGAAGACGTGCGCGATGGTTTTTTAGCCTATCACTTGACGGTGGTTTGGAGCTATTAATGCTGTTTTTGTTGAGCCATTGCTCTGGTTTTCGAATACGTACTTCAAGCCGTTCAATGATTTCTAATAACGATTCACTACCAAACTCTTGATACACTTTCATTATCGCCAGTCGATTCCTCATCATTTATCATATTGCAGCAGATTGCCAGATGGAAAATATCCTGAGTGAGCAAAATAATCATCAGTGGCTTGACTTGATCATTGGATTATTTTGATAGATGGTTGCCCGCATGCATGGGTATGACAGATTTTTTTGTCATGTACAGGGCTTAGATTCTTAGAAGTGTAGTATTATCTCGATACAGTTTTGTTCGGTTAATATTTATAGCTTTGGAGGGCTTCTATGCCGACAACTCAGGTTGCTTATCTCACCGAACTCGCACTGCGTGCTGCTGCCAATACCACCTCAAAAGAGCTTGCCGATGTAGGGGGGCAAATTCAAGCGATGAAGGATGTTGCAACAGAACGCCTTACTTCAGGGGTGAATTCTGCCATTGAGGAAGTAAAGGGCGGGAGCTTGCAAACTGAAATTATAGGGCTTGCTATTGCAGGAGTGGCTCTTGGTGTTGAAGCGCTAAAACAACAAATTGATGTCATTAGAGATCAGCGCCTACTGCTTAATAGAGAGATAGAGGCGGGCATTGGTACGTTTATTTTACCAGATGATAAAGAGCAAAAAGATTTAACGTCGGAAGAAAAAACTGTTAAAGCATTTCTGCTCTTAGCTAAGCAATATCACTCATTTTTTCCATATTTAAGCATTCACACAACTGCTATCCAAGCACCTGCCAAAGGAAAAATGTATGCAGCGATGCAGCTCTATCGCATGAGTGAGGCGCTTGGTCAGTCTGTTCCTAGTAAAAAAGCATTAGAGCAGCATCGAGCTTCAATATGTTCTTTTCTAAAAACTTCCTTGCCAGGAGTACTTGAGGATATAGTGCTAGGATTTCAGACTGATTCAAAAGTAGGTGCCTTTTTTGAGTCATTGTATGAGAAAAAAAATTATCTGAATGATAGGCGCGCGCCCCGATTTATTATTATATGCCTTGCGAATCTCTTATGGAACCTTCAGCATCCGGTTGATCCCATCACAGGATTTCCCCTCCCACTTGGCCGTTGTATTGAAATTTGCCGGGATGTTGAGCTATTTATAAATCAGCTGTTAGACCCAACGCTGTCACCCTATCTTGAAACCATCGATACCAAGCATAATGACGTTATCACTTTTGTGACGCAACTTGAGGTATATGTCATTACCTTGCGTGAAGCTTACACGGACCAACAGTTGCACGCCTTAAACTTTACTGAAATCACCAACAGCGCACACCGTGCTTTGCGCGTGATGGATATCTGTCTATATAAGCTTATCTATAAAACACATAATCAGCTAACTAAAAGAGATGAACCAAATGCGAAGGCTGCTGAAACATTGGGTGGTATGATTACTTATCTTAACTTGATGTTAAGGCGTAGCCCAGGTTTGTTGACAAGCTTTCATCCCATCCCCCAATGGATAGGAAAAGATCAGTTGGTTAATTCATCTCCACGGACAATAGTAGATGTTCTGATTATCTTTAGTCATTTGACGCACGACCAGAGAGAGGTGATTTATAAACAAATTCTTGCTAGTAAATATCGAAGTTCCGCAGCTTTTGTTCAAGAATTAAAAAAACTATCAAACCAGTTTATTCAACCTTTTAAAGTTATTGCAAAAAAAGAGCTACATGCCTCGATCACTCTTCCGAGGCAGCATGAGGTTCACTGTCTTACAGCAAGACGTTTCATCCCATTCATGACCTTGCTGATAGAAGATTTTCAGTTGCCAGTTGATACCTTTGTGGCACCTCATGCAGAGCTGAGTGGAATATCGGTTGTGGATACAACACCAATATTATCTGGATTTGAGCAAGCTGAAGCAATTAATCTTCAGGCACAAAAAGGCGGTGGGTATTATACGTGGACATTGGCACCGTTCTTGGAAGCGTCTACAGAGCTTGATGTATTGCCAGTTTATCAATACCGCATGACCCAAGTTACGAAATTAGTAGATAGCGTTGGGGAGCTTGTTGCAAGTTACCGCAACTTTCTTACGCAGAAAACTTTCCAGATTTTTCTGATTAATTGCTTGAGTAAGGTTCGCAAAGAGCATGCAGTCTTGGAGCAGAAAATCAAGGAAGCAGATGATAGCCTCGAGCATAATGAGCAAATAAGTCGGGGTTTGCTTGCAATTCTTCGACCTATGACAACTGAGCTTAATTTAAGTCTAGATGATTTATTACGTGCTACCTCAAATTTCGAAGAAGTTGTTAGTGAACCTGATTTCACTGAGCTTCAACGAGAGTTGTTATCTAATAAAATTAGTATCATTGATAATAAATATAGGGAGCTATTTGCCGAGGACAGTGGTCTTGGAGTCTTTATTATCCCTGAGGTTTTAGCAGCTGAATCAAAAGCCGCGCCCCGCGGCGTCCCCTTGGTTGCGTCTGCACCATCTGCGCATCCTTGGGTCGATAGTCAACAAGTGCTTGCTTTAAGGAAGTTAGTACAGTTTTGTTATGATGCTCTATCATATTTCAGTCGAGAGGGGCACAAGGGGTTATTGTTACGAAAGTTGTTGGAGATGATCGATAGCAAAACCAATTTAACTGACGATTTGGTTAGGCATGTGGTAATGGAGTTAACCCGAGTGACCACAACCTACAGAGAAACTTGGTTTTTTCAGGCGGGGTATGGGCAGACGCGATCAGCTCAAGCGCTGGTTTCGGCTATTAAAAACCCGAATTTGAATAAGGTGTTACCACTTGCTGCCATCATCTTTCAGGAAAGAGAAGTTAACATCAGCGCTCTCACAGATGACGATATCTTGTGTCAGTTTATGAGTTTGCGCAAATCTTATAAACAAATAAATGAGCCTTTGATAAATATGCAGATTAATCAGAGGCCTTTCACAAGTAGTCTTGCTTAAAGATGATGATTATTCATCTAAGTTAACCATAGATACGGCATGATATCCGGCATCTACATGTACTACTTCTCCTGTGATACCGGAGGCTAGATCTGAGCATAAAAATGCAGCCGTGTTACCAACTTCAGTCGCTGTGATATTACGTCTTAGAGGTGCTATATTCGCGTAGGCGTTTTGTATTTTTCTAAAATCTTTGATGCCGGCTGCAGCAAGTGTTTTTATAGGGCCGGCTGATATCGCATTCACTCTAAGACCACGAGGGCCTAAGCTTTGAGCGAGATATCTAACGGCTGCTTCAAGGCTTGCCTTCGCAATGCCCATAACATTGTAATTTGGTACGGCTTTTTCGGCACCATAGTATGTTAAGGTGAGAATGGAGCCGTTCGTGTCTTGCATCATCGGTAATGCGGCTTTTGATAAAGCAACCAAACTATAGGCGCTGATATCGTGGGCGATACGGAACCCTTCGCGAGTAGCATTGTCTATATAATCGCCAGCAATTTGATCGGCAGGGGCATAAGCTACAGAGTGGATGAGAATATCGAGTTGATTCCAGTGGGTTGATAATTGTTGTAAAGCGTGGTTTATCTCAGTATCAGATGCCACATCGCAGGGAAATGTTAGGCTTGAGCCAAATTCACTGGCCATTTTTTCTACACGATCTTTGATTTTATCATTTTGATAAGTGAAGGCAAGTTCAGCACCTTGCTCGTGGAGAGATTGGGCAATACCATAGGCAATGGAGCGGTTACTTACTAAACCCAGAATCAGAGCTTTCTTTCCGTGTAAAAATCCCATTACAAACCCCTTAGTATTGTCAGTTTTTAATTTACTTATTTCTGAGCATTGGTGACCAAAAGTTCACGCATTTTCGCTTGAATCATATCAATAGCTATTCTATTTTCACCACCTCTCGGTACAATTAAATCAGCATAACGACTTGATGGTTCGATGAATTGTAAATACATCGGACGAACTGTTGTTTCATATTGGTGCAGAACCGACTCAAAAGATCGATGACGTTCAACGACGTCACGTTTTAAGCGACGAATCAAGCATACATCAAGAGGAGCTGACATAAAAATTCGAATATCCATGATTTCACGTAATAACTTGTCAGTAAAGAGCAAAATGCCCTCTAAAACAATGATAGTATGCTGTCCAATACGGCGTGTTTCGGAGAGACGCATGTGTTTTGTATGTGAGTAGATGGGGATCTCTACCGATTGACCTTGTTGCAGCTGGGACAGGTGTTTGTGCAATAATGCATGGTCGAATGAATCTGGATGGTCATAGTTGATTTTCTCACGTTCAGAGAGCTGCAAATGCCCATTGTCTTTATAATAAGCATCCTCAGAGATCACCACTACTTGATCTGAGCCAAGTTCATTGACAATAGTATTTGCAAGTAAGCTCTTACCTGAAGCAGAAGGGCCCGATATTCCGATGATAATGGCTTGTTTGGTCATGTGAATATGATATAAAAAATTTGAGCAAATGGTAAAGCTTATTAACTTTGATTTCAATAGGGCTGAAGCTTGCTATTTCCGCCTAAATTTGTCGAATAGGTAAGGAATGGAGCACCAACCCACCAATCCCTCGGCGATTAAGATGAGACCTAGAATCATATAGAAGGCTTGGCTCATGCCGATGAATGCTGCGATAAAGAGTAAGGCACCTATTAATGTTCGGTTGACTCTATCTGACTTGTCAATATTACAGCTTATCTTCAATTTATATCATCCTTATCTTTATTGCATCAGGGCATTATATACAGATATTTTACGCTATGTCAGTGGTTATAATAATAACTTACCGAGGTCGTTTAAGGAGCACATACAGCGCCCCATTTCCACCATCGCGGGGCCGTGCGCTATGGAACGCTAGTACTTCACTATATTGTTTAAGCCAGTGATTAACATGATTTTTAATGATGGGTGCTTCGCCCTGAAGCCCCCCTTTGCCATGGATAATTAATACGCAGCTAGTGGCTGCTTGATAATGCTGCTCTATAAAATCGCTTAATGAATCTCTAGCTACATCGATATTTGAACCATGAAGATCTAATCTTGCTTGCCATGGAATTTCACCATTAATTAATGCTCTGAAACGCCTTTTGGGGATAGCTTGATTTAAATGAGCAATGGTTGTTTCTGAAAGAACGGTATCTTGGTAGTCATTGGATAAATAACGGATACTTTTCAAAGTATTGTTTGGGAGAGGAATTGTTTGATGCGTTTTTTTTGGCAACGTGGGAGGTTGTATTTTCGGTGTATTTTTTAATGGAGTAACAGAACTCATCAATTCTCTAAATAATGCTCGGTCTTCATTTGAAATGGGTTCATCAGGCATCATTCTTTCTCACGAGTGCTTCATGTTGATTATATACCGTTATGGGGTATACCTTTTGATGAGAGTATAAAAGGTGATATACTAATAGATTAAGCAATTTCTGGACTTTTCACCAATATTTTTTCCAGGTATATCATGAATTATTCACAAAAATCACTAACCTCAATATTGCCATTATTTCTGGTATTACTGATTGATGGAATGGGGCTCGGATTGTTGTTTCCTATTTTGAATACAATTTTAGTTGATCCACAAGTTGGGTTTTTACCAGTCGATACCAGCATTGGTGTACGGGATTTCTTTTATGGCTTGACCATCGGTATCTTCATGATTTGTTGGTTTTTTGGTGCAGCTATTTTAGGAGATCTCTCCGATAGTGTTGGCCGAAAAAAGTCTCTGATGATTTGTTTGGTGGGCGCATTTTTAGGGTACTCTTTGTCAGCCATTGCTATCTTAACTCACAATTTTTGGTTGTTGGCCGCGAGTCGGATTATTGCGGGTTTTACTGCGGGCAGTCAGCCAATTGCGCAAGCTGCTATTGTCGATGTGAGCACTGAGGATCAAAAAGCTCGCAATATCGGTTTGATTTTGCTCTCTGTATCGCTTGGTTTTGTGATAGGGCCTATCTGTGGTGGGGTGTTGTCGAATAGCGCGTTGGTTTCATGGTTTGGTTTTGAAACCCCGATGTATTTTGCAGCAGGATTAGCGTTGTTGAATGCTGTCTTATTACAACTGACCTTTAAAGAAACACTAAACGCTAGCCCGAAAAGAATCAAGATTCGTTGGCATCATGCAGTGCATGTATTTGTTTCTGCGTTTCGTCATTCGGCGATTAAGAAATACTCCCTAGTATTGCTGGTGATGATATTTGGCTGGTCGAATTATTTTTCTTTTATTTCCTTGTATTTAATGGAGACCTATCATTATGGAGCTATGCAAAATTCTTTTTTTCTGGCAATGATGGGATTTGGTTTTAGCTTGGGGTGTGGATACATTGTTGATTATTGCACCAAGCGATTTGCTTTTGAAGGGATAGTCGTGGTTGGATTATTTATTACAGCACTCATGGTGTTGTTAACGCTTCTTTTTGTGAAAGCTTGGGTGGCATGGCTGGCAACGCTTTTGATTGGGTTAAGTCTTTCAGTTGCTTATTCGGTTTTGCTGACAATTTTCTCTAATCAGGTTTCAGATAGTGAGCAAGGTTGGGTCATGGGGGTCACAGGCTCTGTCATGGCATTATGTTTTGGGTTGACTTCTATTTTGACTGGCGTTATTGCGCAAGTAGGGGCTGCCCTTCCTCTGTTACTTGCAGTGCTTGGCTTGGCTGGTAGTGCCCTGATGATGTATTTGATAAAATATTCAGCAGATAGTGAGCCGCTATATTTATAATCATGGAGTTAAAATGCCTGAGCAGTACGATTTGCATGAGTTATCTACTTTGCTTGATGTTTGGCGTTACGGGGTGTCGCTAGCACGGAAGCAAGTGCTTTACTATGGCCATGGTACTGATAATGCCGAGGATGATATACGTGCCTTGATTTTAGGTAGCCTGTCATTGCCGCATGATATCGACCCTTTAATGCTTCAAGCTCGATTGACTCACAGTGAAAAACAGCGCCTTACCATGCAATTACAAGAACGTATTCTGCGTCATGTGCCAGTCCCATATCTTACACGCGAGGCTTTTTTTTGCGGATTGCGCTTTTATGTAGATGAACGAGTGCTTATCCCACGTTCACCGATTGCAGAGTTGATTTCGATACAATTTTCACCCTGGGTTCAAGCCCATGAGGTGACTCGAGTGCTTGATCTTTGCACTGGGAGTGGTTGTATCGGCATTGCTTGTTGCTATGCTTTTCCTGAGGCCAGGGTGGATGCGGTTGATATTTCAAGTGAGGCGCTTCTTGTTGCTGAAATTAATAAGGAGCGTCATGGTTTGGGTGATGAATTTACTCTTATTAAATCGGATGGTTTTGTGGGTGTTCCGAAAACTAAATACGATATTATCGTCAGTAATCCGCCTTATGTGGGTTTTGATGAAATGAGTACGTTGCCTCAGGAGTATCTGCACGAACCACGTATGGCGCTTGAAGCTACGAAGAATGGTTTAGGCCTGGTTGAAAAAATCTTGGAACATGCTCATGATTATCTTAGTGAAACGGGGATTTTGGTCGTAGAGGTTGGTAATAGTGAAGAAGTACTGGTTGAGGCTTATCCAGGTCTGTCCTTTACCTGGCTTGACTTTGAGCATGGTGGACATGGGGTTTTTTTGCTGACTCGCCAACAATTGCAAGATTATTTTATAACACAAACCTAGGTCAATTAGATGAGTGGAAATACTTTTGGAGCCTTGTTTACAGTGACGACCTTTGGTGAAAGCCATGGGATTGCGATAGGCGCCATTATTGATGGATGTCCTCCGGGTATGGAGCTTGATGCTGAAGATATTCAACCATTTTTGGACAAACGCAAACCAGGTCAGTCTAAATATACAACGCAACGGCGTGAAGATGATCTGGTAGAGATTTTATCTGGTGTATTTGAAGGGAAAACCACCGGTGCTCCTATCGCGTTGTTGATTAAAAATAGCGACCAACGTAGTAAAGATTATGAAGCGATCAAAGATCTTTTTCGCCCTGGGCATGCCGATTTTAGCTACCATCATAAATATGGCCATCGAGATTATCGAGGTGGTGGACGCTCCTCAGCCAGGGAAACAGCAGCGAGGGTTGCTGCAGGTGCAGTAGCTCGTCTTTATCTGAGCCGTATTTTAGGCATAGAGATCTTGGGTTTTCTAGAGCAAATGGGGCCTGTTGAGCTCTTATTCGATGATGCGAATGCTATTCATGAAAATCATTTTTTTTGTCCAAATTCACACCAGGTGCCAGTACTTGAAGCCTTGATTGATGAGCTACGAGCGGCCAAAGACTCAATTGGTGCAAGGGTCGGCGTGCTAGCGAAGGGGGTTCCAGTGGGTTTTGGCGAGCCTGTGTTTGATAGACTTGATGCAAGTATTGCTCATGCCATGATGTCTATCAATGCAGTGAAAGCTGTTGAAATTGGTGCAGGTTTTGAGGTGGTGACTCAAAAAGGCAGTGAGCATCGTGACGAGATAAGCTCGCAGGGTTTTTTAAGCAACCATGCGGGTGGCATATTAGGGGGGATTTCAACCGGACAAGAACTGAAGGTCAGTATCGCTTTGAAACCCACTTCTAGTATTGCCATTCCTGGAAAAACTATCAATACGCTAGGTGAGGATGTTGTAGTTGTGACCAAAGGTCGACACGATCCTTGTGTTGGGATACGTGCAGTTCCTGTTGCTGAAGCGATGATGGCCTTGGTGTTGATGGATCATTATTTAAGAGACAAAGCCCAAAATGGGCAGATGAGGTAGGCTATGAATAGACGATTAAATATTGCAATTGTTGGGGTGACCGGGGCTGTTGGGAAGACCTTCATTAAAATATTGGAAGAGCGAGAGTTTCCTGTTGATAATTTTTATCCCTTAGCAAGTGCGCGTTCTGTTGATAAGACTGTGCGGTTTAATGGCTTTGAATTTGCAGTTGGTGATCTTGCTTGCTTTGATTTTAGTAAGGTTGATATTGCCTTTTTTTCAGCAGGTGGTGCGGTTTCCAAAGAGTATGCGCCGCTAGCAGTTCAGGCGGGGTGCGTTGTTATCGATAATACATCGTGTTTTCGTTATGATAAGGATATCCCACTCGTTGTTCCTGAAGTGAATCCAGAGCGCATCAAAGACTACAAAAATCGTGGCATTATTGCTAACCCGAATTGTTCAACTATTCAGATGGTTGTTGCGTTAAAGCCAATTTACGATGCGGTAGGTATTGCAAGAATCAATGTTGCAACCTACCAAGCAGTTTCTGGTACGGGAAGCAGGGCTATTTCAGAACTCATCAATCAAGTGGGTGAGTTGTTGAATGGGCGACCAGTTAAACCTTTAGTTTACTCAAAGCAAATTGCATTTAATGTGTTGCCACATATCGATGAGTTTCTCGAAAATGGCTATACGCGAGAAGAAATGAAGATGGTTTGGGAAACCCGTAAAATTCTAGAGGATGAAGAGATCCTAGTTAACCCGACGGCAGTTCGCGTCCCTGTTTTATATGGCCATTCTGAGGCAATACATATAGAACTGAAAGCTCCATTAACGGCAGAGGCAGCTCGTAAATTACTTTCTAAGGCTAAAGGGGTTGTGTTGGTTGATGATCCTTCAAAAAACAAGTATCCCACACCCATTAGTGATGTTATAGGTCAGGATGACGTGTTCGTTGGACGTATAAGACAAGATATTTCTCATCCTATGGGTTTAAATATGTGGGTAGTGGCCGATAATGTTCGAAAAGGTGCTGCGACCAACGCAGTTCAAATTGCTGAGATCCTGCAGCGCGAGTATTTATAACTTATAATATACATATGAGTGATAATAACGTTTTACCCAATGATGATAAGCAACCTAAAGTCACAGGCAAGCGTGGGCGGTCTGGTGATGTGTCATATTTGGTTGATGAAACACGCCGTATGGCCCGTGAACAGCGTGAAGCAGAGCAACAGGGGCACCGTTTACTGTCTAAAGTACATAGCCGAGAACATCGCGATGATGTTGAGCACTCACCGTCTCTTGAAGGCGAAATGCAAAATAACATTTTGCAGCATCCTGAGTTGAATAATCAGCGCTTTGATGGCATTGATCCCTCATTAAATCCAGAACCACCTTTAAATACTGAAGCACGACGTGAATACGATAATGAGCGGCGTGAACAAGAAATGGAAAAGCAGTTACGGCTGGGTAATATGCCTAAATTTAACACGGCTCCTAAACCTCAGGGGCCCTAGATGACAATAGCGAACGATATTATCAATGGTAGATTAACTGATGTTGCGCATTATCTGCGTGAGGGTGAGTCACTTGATGATATTGATGAATATGGCTTTACCCCTCTTATCGAAACTGCAATTACTCGGCAACCACACATTGCTGAACTATTGTTAGCGCGAGGTGTTGATATTAACAAAGCTGATGTAACGGGACGCACGGCGCTTCATTGGGCTGTAGATAACTTTGATTTGGATATGACACGCCTCTTGTTAGAGAAAGGAGCCAATCCGAATGCGTCTACTCGTGCTGGTTTGTCAGTTTTAGTATACCCGGTCTTGCGAGGACAAGATCCACTTAAGCACCTCCTGTATAGATATGGTGCCAAACTCGATTTTGCCTTAGATTTTATTTACGCCAAGCTTTTGGGACATCGTTATGAATTGCAGGGTGATGTAGATATTGTGAATGCAGCAAATGAATTTATTGAAGTTGATTATGAAGGCTTCATCCTTGAATTCACGGTAGCTGTTGTTAAGGACTCCCTAAGGCGATTTACAAGTAGTTATGCAACGCGCCATTTGCGACAATTTTTCCCCAACGTAAATGAAATCATCGACGCATTTGGTGTTGCTGATGAGCTTTTGCAACTTCAGCATCAAAAAGTGCTCACTGATAAGCACCGAGCACAATTAAAGCAATACTTGCAATCGCCTATGCTTATTTTACCCGCAGCCAGTCGTGGACATGCATTGTGTTTTGTTCGTTACCATCAATGGTGGGCGAAAATTGATCGTGGGGAGAATAGTTTAAAAGAGGGTAGTATCAATATTTATCGCCTTACGCGCCCAGAAGCTATTAATCTCAACTTTCTCATCCAATTCCTTTTTAAAAAGCAAAGTCGCCGATATTATCATCATGTGATTAACCAAGAGCTCGGACTCATGCCCTTTGCACAAATTCCGATGAGTTCACAAATTGCAGGAAATTGTTCTTGGGCGAATGTGCAAGCTACTATCCCTGTTGCTTATGTCTTACAGGATTTGATGAAAAAGGAGGAGTTCTCATTTCAAGAAGCGTTAATGCTTTATGAAGAATGGGTTGAATGGGATAACGACCGCGCTTTGGATGAGTGTGTGCAACGATTTTACTTAGCGAACTCATTACGTAAAGCAAGCATTGCCGCCATGCTTGCGGCAGTACTTTTTCAAGCATGTGACCACAGCAACAGTCATCATGTGGAACGTGCCGAAAAAATCTTAACCATCCTAACATTGCCTGAGTACTATTATATTTTAAAAAGCTACCTTGATACCTACTGTATCAAACGGCTGACCAGAAAAGGTAACAATTTATTAAAATTGCTCGATGACTGCGGGGTGAACCCTAATATTGGTATTAATCCCATCGCGACAGGTCTTAAAGATCGCTAGTCCTAGTGTCGTAGATAATTTGCTCCCAATATATTCTCTTAAAAGCCGATGATGTTGGTAACTTCAATTTCCTTCTTGAGAACCTTTATTTTCTCCTGAGGATTTACTTGGCTGCTCTGTTTTTAAGGAGGTATTCTGTCCCGCTTTTTGAGTAGGATGGGCGTTTGGTTTTTTACGTGTCGCTTGATTTTGGCCTTGAGTTTGACGTGGACCAGTATTGGGTCGTCGTTTGCGGTTCGCGTGAGCGTGAGGACGCTTATCATTCGAGGTAGCTGAAGTTTTTCCAGGTACTGTAGAAGCAGGGTTCGTATTTTCAATTTGGCTTTCGCTGTTGTTACCCGTGAGGTTATGCCACAGTCTTGAGAGAAACCCAGTTTCTTTTTTCTTTCCAAGGTGAGGATTGCCATAAGGTTTGACAATAGGCTCATCAATAGTTAAATTTTGATTACTCGCATGAGTTATTTCTACTTCAGGTTGTTGAATGAGTGAATAACTTGGTTTTCTGTTTTTGCCTACATTGTCTTCTTTGAGTCGCGATATATTGTATTGGGGCGATTGAAGATAGGGGTTTGCTACAATGAGTACGCTGACACTGTGTCGCTTTTCAATGTTGAGGATAAAATCGCGTTTCTCGTTGATGAGAAAGGTCGCCATTTCGACGGGAAGCTGTACTTGAATTTCAGAGGTTTTTTCTTTTAAGGCTTCTTCTTCAATTAAGCGGATGATAGACAAACCATGGGATTGAATATTACGTACGGTGCCCCGCCCTTCACAGCGTGGACAGACGTCCTGTGCTGTTTCTCCAAGGGACAACCTGAGCCTCTGGCGTGACATTTCAAGTAAGCCAAAGCGGGAGATTCTACCCACTTGAATCCTTGCCCTATCAGCTTTGAGAGCTTCCTTAAGGCGATTTTCTACATCTCGTTGGTTTTTGCTCGAGCTCATATCGATAAAGTCAATGACCACTAAACCGCCTAAATCACGCAGGCGTAATTGACGAGCAATTTCATCAGCTGCCTCTAGATTGGTGTTGAGCGCAGTTGCTTCAATGTCAGCACCACTGGTTGCTTTTGCTGAGTTAATATCTATAGAAACAAGAGCTTCAGTGCGGTCAATCACCAACGCGCCACCAGATGGTAAGGGAACTTCGCGCTGATATGCTGTTTCGATTTGGCTTTCGATTTGGTAAAAATTGAATAAAGGAATAGTACTATTGTAAAGTTTTAAGTTGGGTAGGAAATCGGGTTTGACTTGTTCGATGTACTGCTTTGCCTTTACATAAGAGAGCTGATCATCAATGATGATTTCACCGATAGATTTGCGCAAATTGTCACGGATTGAACGAATAATGACGTCGCCTTCTTGATGAATGAGGCAAGGAGCCAGTTGTGCTTGATAAGCTTGCTTAATGGCATACCATTGATTTACAAGCATATCCAGGTCACTTTGCAATTCATCCTGACCCTTGCCTACGCCTGCTGTGCGGATGATAAGTCCCATATCCTCAGTTAAGGTCAGGGCGTTGAGGGTTTCTTTGAGTTCATCGCGGTCGTCTCCCTCGATACGGCGCGAGATTCCACCTGAACGTGGACTGTTCGGCATGAGGACGAGGTAGCAACCAGCAAGGGTAATATAAGTGGTGAGAGCCGCCCCCTTATTGCCGCGCTCTTCTTTGTCAACTTGGATGAGGAGTTCTTGACCCTCTTTGATCAAAGATGTGATTGAGGGTTTCTCGATATCATTAACTTGGGCGCGCTTATTGAAATACTCAGGCGCAATTTCTTTTAAAGGTAAAAAACCCTGGCGCTTTGAACCGTACTCAACGAATACAGCGTCAAGGCTAGGTTCTCTTCGAGTTACTATGGCCTTGTAAATATTGCCTTTTTTCTTTGCTTCAGAAGGACATTCAATATCTAAATCATAGAGATGATTGTCTTTCACTAAGGCGACGCGAATTTCCTCGCTTTGTGTCGCATTGATTAACATTTTTTCCATCTTGAACCCCGTTAAAAGGGCGCATCAAAGAGAGAAAACAAGAAAAAGAATAAAATAAGCTGTTGTTAGTGCTCAGTAGCGGTATCCAGGACGATGAGAGCATACCTACAATCCGGCTAATCGCTGTATTGGCAGAGCTGTGCTGACGAACATAGCTGACAGGGTTGATTAAGGTGCTTTTCATGACAGACCAAACGCATGTTGCCTTTAAAAAGAAAGGCGCAGACTGGTTTTTATAGCATGCTTGGCATGCGCTGGTATCTGACGAGTTCGTATTCAATTTGACTCTATTGCTGGGCCGCCTCTTTTTTGTTTTAACTCAAGAGAAGCGCATTTTGTTTTGTAATCGATCAGTTAGATCTGGTTAAATAAGAACAACTGAACGGTTACCACAGTTTAAAAGACTAGTAATTTAACCAGCCCGTACAATCTTAAGTATATATGTATCATAATTCTGTAGCGAAACCGAGGTTTACGCTTAAATCGTATCATACCAACAAAACCTAGGTTGGGCAAATACACGAAAGTTAGGCGTGCGAACATCTCATTAAATAATTGCTTAATATTTATGAATACTTTAGGGAGGTTACTTACTTTAGGGGCTGTTGCCTTATAAATATTAATTTTGAGACAACTGGCTAGATTGCCGAGACAATTTAGATATTTATGGTTGAAAAAGTCTTCTATTAGTACTAGAGTTAAACAAATAAGGGGTTGTGGAGGCATATGACGCCGTAGGTGCTGCTCATATGTTCATAGTGATACGCAATCTCTGATGTGTATTTGATAACTAAGGAGTTGGTGATGAAAATTTTAAAGATAATACCAGTGATGTTATTGGGTGTGGCCTCCATTGCTTTTAGCGCAGGGGCATTCGCAGTTATGCAAACTAGTCAAAATCCTGTTTCAGATACGCTTGATGCTGCAGGAAACTTAGTGACTGGTACTGCTACTGGTGCAGTTGATCTTACAGCGGACACTGCAGGTGGCGTTGTCGAAGGAGCTAATAAAGTTGTTGATGGCAGTGTACAGGGACTGCAACAAATGGGTAATGATATACAAAAACATTAAGAAGCGTATTTAGTACTGTTTTGTAATCTTTAAATTATCCAAAGTTAAAAACCCGCAGATCCTTGGCGGGTTTTATTTTATTCACACTCGCTGTAGAATGTGTTCATTAACGGTAACTGCTTGTAAGGTTATTATTCATGTTAGAGGTGAATCAAATACAACACACATTAGCTATTCTTGATGAGCGTATCGAAGCTCTTCGGGGGTATCTTTGACTTCGACGCCAAGAGTGAGCGTTTAGAAGAGGTTGTTCGTGAATTAGAAGCACCTGGGATATGGGATGAACCTCCACGTGCACAGTTGCTTGGTAAAGAGCGCGCGGCACTAGAAGGAGTGGTGCTGATGCTTCACAAGCTTCAACAATCAACTGGGGAGCTGAATGAGCTCTTTCAAATGGCACGCGCTGAAGATGACGAAGAAACGATGCATGATGTTTCTAAAGAACTTGATGATATCGAACGACAAGTTGCTGCATTAGAGTTTCGCCGGATGTTCTCAGAAGAAATGGATCATGCCAATGCTTATCTAGATATACAGTCAGGCTCAGGAGGTACGGAGGCGCAAGATTGGGCCGAAATGCTTTTACGGATGTACTTACGTTGGGGTGAACATCACGGGTTTCAAGCAGAACTTGTAGAGTGCTCAGCAGGCGAGGTAGCTGGCGTTAAAAGTGCTACGATTCATTTTACAGGCGATCATGCCTATGGTTGGTTACGGACTGAAACTGGTGTGCATCGTTTGGTGCGTAAATCACCCTTTGATTCTGGAAATAGACGACATACTTCATTTGCTGCCGTGTTTGTCTCTCCGGAAGTGGATGATGATATTGATATTGATATTAATCCCACAGATCTACGTGTGGACACGTATCGTGCATCGGGCGCAGGTGGTCAGCACGTTAACCGAACTGATTCGGCAGTGAGGCTTACGCATTTACCCACAGGTGTTGTGGTGCAATGCCAAACAGATAGAAGCCAGCATAAGAATAAAGATCAAGCTATGAAACAATTGCGGGCTAAACTATATGAATTAGAAATGCAAAAGAAAAATGCCGCGAAGCTCGCTTTAGAAGCGACCAAATCAGATATCGGCTGGGGTTCACAGATAAGATCTTATGTTTTAGATCAGTCGCGTATCAAAGATCTACGAACAGGTGTTGAAACCAGTAATACCCAAGCGGTCTTAGATGGTGATCTTGATCCTTTTATTGAAGCTAGTTTGAAAGCAGGAGTAGATGTTTAATGATAGAAGAAATGTTAGATGAGAATGAAATTTACCATATTCGCAAGCAAAAACTAGCAACACTTCGCGAAAATGGTTTTAATTTTCCCAATACCTTTGTTCGCGAGCATTTGGCGTATGATCTTACACGTGAGTATGCAGAACTTTCCAAAGAAGCACTGGCAAATAAAAAAGTGCATGTCGCTGTTGCAGGGCGAATTGTACTTCGGCGTATTATGGGGAAAGCCAGTTTTTTTCATCTGCAGGATGTTTCGGGACGTCTGCAAATTTATATCAAGGAAAATGACTTTCCTGACATGTATGAAGAATTTAAGCATTGGGATTTAGGCGATATTGTCGGTGTTAAAGGCGAGCTATTTATTACCAATTCGGGCGAGCTCACGGTGCATGCTCAAGAGATTTTGTTACTGACTAAGTCGTTACGCCCTCTGCCAGATAAATTTCATGGCCTTACTTCTCAAGAGATGCGTTATCGTAAGCGCTATGTTGATTTGATAGCAAATGAAGAAAGTCGCAACACTTTTTTAATCCGTACAAAAGTTATCAAAGCATTTCGTGAATTGATGGACAGTCACCATTTTCTTGAAGTAGAAACGCCTATGATGCACCCAATCCCAGGTGGTGCTGTAGCGCGTCCCTTCGTGACCCACCATAATACACTGGATATGAAGCTATATCTGAGAATAGCCCCTGAACTTTATTTGAAGCGCCTTGTGGTGGGTGGCTTTGAAAGGGTGTATGAAATCAATCGAAATTTTCGCAATGAGGGGATCTCTACTCGCCATAACCCAGAATTTACCATGATTGAATTTTATCAAGCTTATGCGACGTATGAAGATTTGATGGATTTCACAGAAGTATTGTTACAGTATTTATGTGATAAAGTCCTCGGCAAACGGGTTATCGAGTATCAGGGGCAATCGCTTGATTTTAATCAACCCTTTGCTCGCTTAACCATCAAAGAGGCAATTTTAACCTATCATCAATCCCTTGATCTAAAAACCATTGAAACAGTTGCTGGTATGCGTGAGGTTCTTACAAAACTTAATCTCTCCTACAAAGAGGATGACGGTTTAGGTAAATTACAAATGGTGCTCTTTGAAGAAACTATCGAGCATCAATTGACTCAACCGACATTCGTAACCCAATATCCAACAGAAGTTTCGCCTTTAGCGCGTCGTTCTGAGCAAAATCATGACGTCACCGATCGTTTTGAGTTTTTTATTGCCGGGCGTGAAATTGCTAATGGATTTTCTGAATTGAATGATGCAGAAGATCAAGTGGGGCGTTTTCAAAAACAAGTTATGGAAAAAGAAGCAGGTGATCTCGAAGCAATGCATTTTGATAGCGACTATATCGAAGCCTTAGAATACGGTATGCCACCCACAGCAGGCGAAGGAATTGGTATTGACCGATTGGTGATGTTATTCACTAATTCTATGTCAATTCGTGATGTCATTTTATTCCCACAATTGCGACAATAAATACGACAAGCTTTATTTATAGCCACATTGTCTTGAATCTTGTGAGAATAGTTGATATTATTGATTCCTAATTATTTTTAGGAAGTTGATAGTAATGATTAATTTAGTTACGATATTTGATGCCATGTGCTCGGCTGTTGTTGTTTCGCAAATTTATGCGATGGAACAAGAAGTTACTGCAGGTGGGATAACAACTCGTGTTTGGCAAGTTTTTTTGCAAACTTTTTTGTTATCTTACTGCCTGGATCCTTTGAGGGTTGTTTTTCCTCTAGCTATAGATACTATCAATTTGGTTTCTTATGGTGGCCTTCTAGTGAGTGCTTTGCTTGCTTATGGAGCCTCTATTTTTCATAGCAATGAGAAACTTAAAGGGATTGGCCAACCAGATAAAATCCAAGTGTTGCCCTATGATTTACATAATAATAAAACCCTTGGCAAAGTACTTATGTTTGCCAACGAGTATTGTTCTTCGGTCTTTGTTTTGGTTTATTTGAGCGGATTGCTATTGTGTGGATTAAATGGCTTTGGAGCTTATGCGCTGATTAGTTTAGGCATGGGTGTGGTTGATCGGGCTATGAAATATGGTTGGCTTCCATCTTTTTTGAATGCCCCCTACCGATGGCTGAGTCGGTTGATATTCCTCACAACAATTTGTGGACTCGGCAGCCCCCTTACTATAGTCCTTACCGCTCTTTTTACTGGATTTACCATTTGGGAATATGTCCAAACTCACATCAGAGGAGTTAGGAGTAGTAGTTGGCAATATCCTATAGCCGTGCCTGAGAAGGCATTTCACCTAAGTAAATTGGGAGTTGTTCCAACGCAAAGGGATGATTTGGTTGAGCTGGCAAGAACGTTTGGGACCTATAATTTCACAGTGACCTATGATCACTTCAGAGCATCGCATGTAGTGACTCAGAAAATTCTTAGCACAGTATCATCTGTCAAACTTGAGGGTTTTACAGAGTGTTTTGAACGTGTGGATTTTAATAATGAGGAATTGACCGCGTTAATTGGCGCAGAGATAACAGCTCAAGATAAATTATTTTCTGTCCCGCGGGATGAGCGTATAAAGAATCTAGGGTTACCAGGGGATGCATCGGATAATGACATTCATATTGCTTATCTAAAAATGGAAATGAAAACAATGGTGGATATTATAAGCAAGCCCCGAAGTAATGATATCCCCGCAGAAGCTTGGAGCAATACTCAAAAGCAAGCCAAACTTGTGCTGGTTCATTTGATGTCTATTGAACATAAACAACCAGATGTTTATGCACGTGCGTTAGTGGAGATAGCTCTTAAGACAGGAAACCATTGTAATAGAATGTATGCAAATACGTTTACTGAATTATTCTTGCGTTTTATGGAGCAACCCCTTGAGACGTTGTCTTTAAAAGAGCGTGCTGCGTTGGCAATGCGAGCAGTGCGAGAAAAAGCATTTAATAATTATTACCACGAAGTAGTACCTCGGCTCATAAAAGTATCGCCAGGGTTACAAATTCATTTTGCTGATATTAACGATTATCATTCATATAACAATTTCTCTCTCATGTTTGGTTCCGAGTATTATCTTAGTAGCAATAATGGTATCAGAAGCGCTCGAGATATTTTTGATGTAATCAATGACGCGATGTTTTTCCCGTTTTTAAATGGTATAAAGGCTTGTTTCACAGATTTTTATAATCTTGATTATATGATCAATGAAGCCCTGGATCCAACAAATCATCTCCATACTATTTTTAAAGAGTGGTGTAATAATTTTTACCCAACCGCCTATAATGAGATGGTCCTTGATGAAAATATGTACCCTGATCTAGATAATCCTGATCTTAAATTATTAGCTCATATGATGCTTTTGGATTTAGACATAATTGAGTTAGATAGGCCTTACGTTCCTATAGCCTCTGCGGAAAAAATTCCTCAAGCTGCTGCTCCAGCACATTTTCCACCGCTATTTACTCACAATGCTGGTGTAAGCCCTGCTCTAGTTTCTGTGCAAATGGAGCAGCCTAATGTTTTTGGGGGTAGTCCATAACTGGTTTGAAATGTTACCTATCAGACTGGTTATACAGTGGGTGGGTGAATTAACTGATTGTAAAGAAGACCAGAACGTTCTCCGCCACTTTTGCAATGAGCAACGGAGTCTCTTCTAGCTTCTGGTTTTTTTTTCAAAATATTATCAA
>JBIIJL010000016.1:0-32694 GCA_044233795.1 Legionella sp.
CACCAATATCTAAGAATTCGAGCCCAGATGCACCAACCGTGGGATTGTCTTGTAAATGTTCGATAGAAGTTGTAGTCATATGATGTTCTCTCTCTTTTGGCGTATCGTTAGTTTGTGTGCTCATTGGCAGGCTTCGCATTCTGGATCAAGAATTGAGCATACCTGAGGTTCGTCTATTTTTACTGCATTTAGCGCACCATCGGTAATGGTGGATTTTTCAGCATTACTTGCACTTGAACTGCGCAAATAGTAGGTTGTTTTTAACCCGCGGATCCACGCTTGGCGATAGAGATCATCAAGCTTTTTACCAGAAGGCTTTGCCATGTAGACATTGAGCGATTGCGCTTGGTCTATCCATTTTTGTCGACGAGATGCTGCTTCTATAAGCCACATGGGGTCTATCTCAAAAGAAGTTGCATAGCGAGCTTTGAGGTGTGCTGGGATACGACTGATGGGTGCGACACTACCGTTGAAATATTTAAGATCATTGACCATGACTTCATCCCACAATTTCAGTGCTTTTAAGTCAGCAACAAGGTGAGGATTGACTACGGTAAACTCGCCTGAAAGGTTGGATTTTACATAGAGGTTTTGATAGGTGGGTTCAATGGATTGTGATACGGCACAGATATTAGAAATGGTGGCTGTAGGTGCAATAGCCATAACATTAGAATTACGCATGCCTTGTGTGCGTACTTTGACTCTTAAAGTTTCCCAATCCAAATGTTGTGTGCGATCTTGCACGAGGTATTCGCCACGAGTTTGTTGTACAAAATTAATGGAATCAATGGGTAGAATACCTTTGCTCCACAATGAGCCTTCATAGGTTGAATATTGGCCGCGTTCTTTAGCTAAATCAGAAGATGCTTCAATAGCATAGTAACTTAGCAACTCCATAGAGCTATCGGCAAATTCAACGGCCTCTTTGGATGCATAATCAAGTTTTAAAAGGTAAAGAGCATCTTGAAAGCCCATTAATCCAAGTCCAACAGGTCGATGCTTTAAGTTGGAGTTACGTGCCTGAGGTACAGAGTAGTAGTTAATGTCGATGACATTATCTAACATTCTCACTGCCGTGGTCACAGTACGTTTTAACTTGGCTTTGTCGAGCTTGCCATTTTTAATATGTGCTGGAAGATTTACACTGCCCAAATTACAAACGGCAATTTCATCTTTTGATGTGTTGAGCGTGATTTCCGTGCACAAATTTGAGCTGTGAATCACCCCGGCATGCTGCTGGGGAGATCGAAGATTGCAAGCATCTTTAAATGTGAGCCAGGGATGGCCTGTTTCAAAGAGCATGGACAGCATCTTCCGCCACAATTTTGTTGCAGATAGCGTTTTAGAGTTTCTGATGAGACCTTGGCGAGCACGCTCTTCACATTCAACATAATATGTTTCAAAAGCTGTGCCATAGAGATCGTGTAATGTGGGTACTTCATCAGGGGAAAAGAGCGTCCACTCACCATCTTCATGAACGCGTTTCATGAAAAGATCAGGAATCCACAATGCGGTATTCATGTCATGGGTGCGACGTCGGTCATCACCGGTGTTTTTTCTTAGTTCTAGAAATTCTTCTACGTCACGGTGCCAGCATTCGAGGTAGGCACAAACAGCCCCTTTACGCTTGCCACCTTGATTAACTGCGACTGCAGTTGCATCGGCAACATTCAAAAAGGGCACGACACCTTGTGACTTGCCATTGGTTCCTTTGATGTGGGCACCCATGGCGCGTACCGGGGTCCAATCATTTCCCAAGCCCCCCGCATATTTAGAGAGCAATGCATTGTCTTTAATAGCACTGTAAATGCCATCGAGGTGATCAGGGACCGTTGTCAAATAACAGCTTGAGAGTTGTGGGCGGGTTGTACCTGAGTTGAATAAAGTAGGTGTTGAGGACATATAATCAAAGGAAGACAGTAATTTATAGAACTCAATGGCTTTATCTTCTCGATTATCTTCTCGAATAGCAAGTCCCATCGCCACTCTCATGAAAAACGCTTGAGGTAATTCGTAACGAATACCTCTATCGTGGATGAAATAACGGTCATAGAGTGTTTGCAAGCTTAGATAAGTAAACTGCATGTCGCGCTCGGGAAGAAGGGCCTTGGCAAGTTTATCTAAATCAAACTCACCTAACTCATGACAAAGCATGCCTTGTTGTATGCCATGGGCGATGAATCCTTGGAAATAAATAGGATACAATTTTGCCATTTCATCGAAGGTGGCTTCAGTTTGTAACTCTAATTTATTTAATGCTTCACTGCGCATACTATCAAGAAGGAGTCTTGCGCTTACATAGGTGTAGTTGGGTTCAGTTTCAACTAATGCGCGTGCAGACATGATGAGTGCTTTATGAACATCATCTAACTTTGCTTGCGAGTAAAGGTTTCGTAATGCATCTTTGATGACAGGCTCAGGATTAACATCAGCTAAGTCACGGCAGGCCTCGGCAACAATGGTATTGACGCGGTTTAGATCTAGGGGTTTAAGCTCACCATTGGGCATCTTGATAAGTGTAATTTTGCTGTCGATTGCTTGTTGCTTACTCTCATCATCACGAGCTTTTCGTCGTTCTTCACGGTATAACACATATGCACGTGCAACTTTGTACTGACTGCTGCGCATCAGGGCGAGCTCAACTTGGTCTTGAATATCTTCAATGTGGATGGTACCGCCATATGGCATGCGGCGCTTGAAGGCATCGGTGATTTGTTGGGTGATGATCGCAACTTCTTGGTGGATTCTGTTGGAGGAAGCAGCATTGCTGCCTTCAACGGCAATGAATGCCTTGGAGATAGCTATTTTGATTTTTTCTGAGTCAAATCGCACCACTTTTCCATTGCGCTTGATAGTTTTAAGTACCCCAGGCTCATTGATAGACAATTCACGGTGAGTGGTTTGGGCTACATCGTATATTGGATCAAGAATTTCTGACATGTGTTTCCTCCTGGGTGGTGAGTGTCTTTTCAAATTTTTTACACTATTGCTAGTATCGTTATTTTTCAAAAACACAATATATAGTTGTTTTATTGCATCGACATAACAAGATAATGTGTTTTTATGAAAAATTCAAGAGAATAACTATGGGAGTATGCTGTGGATAAAATATGGGAGCTTGGGATATCTTGTGAAAAAAGAGTATTTTCAATTAGCTGCGTGTCGTGACCGTCACGGCATCACTGACACTTGAAAAACCAAGTACATTTAGCCGCAATGAAGCGAATAGGGTTGATAATTGCGTAGAGCTACCGCCATCTAAATTGAGGGCATTTTTACAAGCGAGGAAGGGCGATTGCATCAATTTTGCTAACTCTGAAAGTGTCATGGGTGCATTTTCAGTGACGATAATGATGACATCTCCATTGCGAGAAATGCCAAGAGCCGTGCGTTCTGCGCTTCCTGGTTTTAACGAAGAAAGATGTCCCTTAACAAGTAATCGTGGACCGCTTTGAACAGCAAACTCAATGTTAGGTGATGGCGAGAATTGTTTAGCGCTTTTGATGTGAGCGATGTTGTCTTTAACATAAAAAACACCCCACCAGCTGATGTGTTTAATGGGATTTAATTGTTTATGATCGGAGATTCTGAGGCCTAAGGGCTGGTATCTAGGATCAAAAAAACCACCATTAATAGCTATCAAAGATTGCGTGAAGCGAAGAAACTCTTTTGCTGTTGCATATCGCTTGGTGAGCTGCTGGGCACATATTACGCCCATTTTGTTGGTGTGAAGATTGACGCGAAATGTGTGTACATGCCCCCAAGGATTGGCTTGCTCGGTTTTGAGATCAGTATAGAAGATGCCTGGAGCAAGTTTTTGCCAGGAGAAGGCTTGGGTTGCTGTGGCTGTACAACTTAAAAACAGCACCAGTAAAAAGATGAAAAGTCTGTTAAAAGGAAGAGTTCCTAAAGCTTTGGCTTGCCTTGGCATACGATTGTTGTATCCTTGTGAACATTGTAAAAAAAAGTGGAACTGCCATGTCGATATTAACGAAAAATACCAAGAGTGTAGAGCTTAAGTCAACTGAAGCCTTATCAGTTGTCATGCAGGATGTCTTAGCTTGTGCCAAAAGGCATGGTGCAACCGCTGCTTCAGTTGCCGCTAATCATGATGCAGGTTTTTCTGTTGATGTCCGTATGGGTGAAGTTGAAACGGTTGCTTTTAGTGAAGACAATACAGTGAGTGTTGTTGTTTACATCGGTAACCGAAAAGGTGCAGCAAGCAGTACCGATACATCACTTGCTGCAATTGATGCCATGATTGCTCATGCTATTGGTATTGCCAAGGTTAGTGCTGCTGACCCCTGCTTTGGGCTTGCTGATGCTGACTTGATGAGTCCGGATTTTCCAGAGCTTAATTTGTGCCACCCCTGGACTATAACTCCACATGAGGCTATTGAAATAGCTTTAGATTGTGAACAACAAGCATTAGCGATGGATAAACGTATCGCAAATTCTGATGGGGTGAACTTATCGACCTATATGTTTCATTATGGTTATGCAAATAGTCATGGATTTCATGGGGTGGTGAATAGTAGCAGGCATAGTATCAGTTGCTCACTTATCGCCAAAGAAGGCGAAATGATGCAGCGGGACTATGATTTTACGACGGCAAGATGTGCTGATGATTTGCTTGCTATTGATAAACTGTCCAACAGCGCTGTGGAGCGTGCAGTCAGCCGTTTGGGGGCGAGATCTATTAAAACAGAAAAAGTGCCAGTATTATTTTCGTCACGACTATCATCAGGGCTTTTCTCATCGTTTATTGGTGCAATTAGTGGTGCAAATTTGTATCGAAAAAATTCTTTTTTATTGGATTCTATTGACCAACAAGTGTTTCCAGAATCAATTCGAATTTATGATCAACCACATTTGATAGGTGCGCTAGGTAGTGCGCCATTTGATGGGGAAGGCGTATTAACTCGGAACAATACTTGGGTTAAGGAGGGGAAAGTTTGCCAGTATGTTTTAAATAGTTACACAGCTCGACGCATGGGTATGAAAACTACGGCCAATAGTGGCGGGGTATTTAATTTAACAGTTGATCCCACTGCAGGTCATTTGAGCGAATTATTGCAGAACATGGGGCGTGGGTTATTAGTTACTGAGCTCATGGGCGATGGCGTGAATATTTTGACCGGGGATTATTCACGCGGCGCCAGTGGTTTTTGGGTTGAGGACGGTATGATTCAATTCCCAGTGATTGAGATCACCATTGCCGGAAATTTGAAGGACATGTTTCAGGGCATTATCGCTGTTGGCAACGACAGAAACCCCAATAGTTCAACACGTTGTGGTTCGGTATTGATTGAACAAATGATGGTGGCGGGCAGCTAAAATCGGTTTGGTTAGCACATGAAAAAAACTAATTTTTGTCGCGAAAAATAATGCGTCCTTTAGTTAAATCGTAAGGTGTTAATTCAACTTTGACTTTATCACCCGTTAAAATACGGATATAATTTTTACGCATACGCCCTGAGATATGGGCAGTCACCACATGGCCGTTTTCAAGCTCCACACGAAACATTGTATTTGGAAGTGAATCAATTACCGTGCCGTTCATCTCAATATGATCTTCTTTTGCCATACATCTCTCAAAAATTAAAAAAATAACCCGTAGATAGTGCACTAAAAATGGAAAAATGGCAATCCTGCTTTGACATCCCGCTTAGGAACTTGCAATTAAAGAGTTCATCGACTCATATTTTGAAATTGATGATTATAAAATTTGACTCGCGAAGATTAAAAAATTTCAGGCCCTGATGATATTAGCAACCTGTCTCCCCAGTGTCATTGTCAACAAATATCATCTCTTCGGTCTATACTTCAAGATAATCCTCATCGTCGGCTTTTGCTCATGATAAGTCAAATCCAACAAGCTTTGAATCGGGTCTTGCTAGGTAAGGAGGAAGTGGTTCGATTGGGTCTAACTTGTCTGTTGGCAAATGGGCATTTATTGTTGGAAGACATTCCTGGGATGGGAAAGACTACCTTTAGTCATGCGATGGCTCACTTTACAGGGATGAAATATCGCAGGATTCAATTTACCAGTGACTTGCTGCCGAGTGATTTGTTGGGCGTTTCAATTTTTGACCCAAAGCGTCAACAATTTCAATTTCATCATGGCCCGATTTTTGCAGAACTTATACTTGCTGATGAGTTAAATCGGGCGACCCCAAGAACGCAAAGTGCGCTTCTTGAGGCTATGGAAGAGCGTCAAGTTACCACTGATGAAGGTACAGAACGATTGCCAGAGCCCTTTTTTGTTATTGCTACGCAGAATCCTTCTTATCATACCGGCACCTACTTGTTACCAGAATCGCAGCTCGATCGATTTTTAATGCGTTTAAGCATTGGGTATCCTGAAGCTTATGCCGAGCGAAAACTTTTAACAGAAGAAGGCGCGTGTAATTTTCTCAAACTTCCACAAATTATAGATGCCAAAGAACTCGTCATATGGCAGAAGGAGACACAACAGGTGAAAATGGCAGAACCTGTTGTTGATTATATTCAAGCATTATTACTTAAAAGTCGTAACCAAGGATGGTTTAATCATGGGCTAAGCCCAAGGGCTGGGATGGCTATGGTTCGCGCGTCAAAAGCATACGCTAGAATCGATGAGCGTTGTTTTGTGCGGCCTGAAGATGTGCAGGCGATCTTGCCTGCGGTCGCTGATCATCGTTTGAGTTTTAGAGAAAGCAAAAACCAATTATTGCCATCAGCGTTGTTATTAAATCACGTAGAGGTGCCGATTTGATCAATGTGATAAAAGCAAGATTAGCAACGCATTGGTTTTATTGGGTAAGACTGCGAGCAAAGAAAAACGTGCTCAACTCCCAAAGCATTTATATTATCCCCTCGCTTTTTGGTTTTGCATATGCTTTTGTACTACTCACATTGTTTTTTTGCGCAATAAATTACCAAGTAAGTTCTGTGTTTTTTTTAACTTTTTTATTTGCCATGCTGGGTATTGTCAGTGCAGTTGACGCGCATACAAATTTGAAAGGCCTGAGAGTCATTTGTTTATCGATAAGTGATAGTTATCCTCATGGGATGGTTAATATTAAATTACGATTGAGCACCCCTAATCCACATGTTTATGCTTTGTACGGCTCTTTTGATAGAGAAGATGAGAGGATGATTGGTAATATCAAATACAAAGGGGCAGAAATGACATTCTCTCTTCGAGCGAATGCACGGGGATACTATGATGTTCCAAGATTCAATCTGAAAAGCTATTTTCCCCTGGGTCTTTTTCGGGCATGGGGTTACATTTATTTTGATGATAAATACTATGTTTATCCAAGCCCAATTTCCCCAGGGTTTTGGCCTAAATCCTTAGGAGATGAGGGGCATCAAGGTGCTCATGTTGATGGACATGAAGAGCTTTATGAGCTTAAGTCTGTGATAGACCCATGGGCCCATCCAGGTCGTATTGCTTGGAAGATTGCAGCTCGTGGTCAAGGATGGTTTGTAAAAAAATTGATGGGTCCAGAAGGGGAGTCTAGAGTATTTTGTCTTGAAGATTTACCAATACGTGATATTGAACTTAACTTACAGCATTTGTCTTATTGGTTACATGAATCTGAACGCAATGGTTATTGTTATGGTTTAGAGCTTAAGGGCATACAAACGAAGCTTAGCAAAGGACAAACTCATTTAGCCCAATGTTTACGTGAATTGGCGCTTTACTGAGGTAGTGATGCGTCTTTGCAATATTGTTGCTTGCAAAACAAATTGGGCATGACATGATCAAATCACTTCAAATGACCACCTACTACCTTTATGGGGTAATGCTTGGTTGTTATTTTCCCATTTTTCTTACTAGTCCCTTGTGGTTAACGACGATCATTGTTGGGATATTTGTATATCGCTTGCTGTTAGATCATAAAGGAGCTCGGTTGCCAGGACTATTCCAGCGCATGTTTTTTGCCGTAGCCTGTTGTTCGAGCATTTTCGGGCCTTCACCGGCCCTTTTTATATTGATTTTTTGCTGCTGTTTGTTGCACTAAAATGCTTGGAAATTGAAACCGAGCGTGATGTGCGCTTTATGGTACTGTGCAATATTTATGTCATGCTTTGTACGTTGTTGCTGAACCAGGCACTTTGGGTATTTCCTTATATATTACTTGGTGTTGTTGGGAGTGCATGGGTTTTGATGCAGTTGATGAGTGCAGCAATGTACCGCCTAGAAACACTCAAAAATACGCTCATCGCTTTGGCGATAGCATTACCGATGAGCGTAGTACTATTTTACCTATTCCCGCGTTTAAGCCATCCTCTGTGGGGTGTTCCTACTATTTCAGCAAAGAAAATGGGATTTAGCGAAGAAATGAATATCGGGAGTTTATCATCACTTTTTCAGGACGATAGTTTGGTGATGCGGGTGGTATTGATGCCAAATTTTACACTAAATCTTTATTGGCGGGGCTTGGTATTGGGGCATTTTAATGGTTTTCGCTGGCAGCATATCAAAAAGCTTGACGATAGTTTTATACGGTTACCTCCTATTGAGAACGCTAGCACATCAAGTTATGAAATTCTGCTTGAGCCCCACCAGATGCGCTGGCTTTTTTATCAAGGAACACCCATTGCAGCCAATCCTTTGTTGCGTTACAAAGAGGGGCTTGGTCTGGTACAAGATAATGGCGATGTGCTTGAGCAAAGGATGTCATACGATGTTGTCGATGGAGCAACATCCTATCATCCCCTGAGTGCTCGTGAGATTTATCTATATACCGAACTACCCAAAAAGGGTAATCCTAAGCTGCGCACTTTGGCATCGGTGATGTTTAATCAAGCTCAACAAAATCCCCAAGCGTTTGTTAAAGCCATTGGTGATTATATTCACCAACAGCCCTTTTGGTACACCTTGCAATCGGACACAAAGGGTGAGGACTTAAATGCAATGGATAAATTTTGGTTTGAGGCCAAACGTGGATATTGCGAACATTACACAGCCGCAGTTGCAATCATGTTAAGACAGGTTAATATTCCAACGCGGGTCATTGCGGGTTATCACGGAGGGCAATGGAATCCGATGGCGCATTTTCTTGCGGTGTTTCAAAGTAATGCGCATGCATGGTTAGAGTATTGGCAAGAAGGGATAGGTTGGCAGCGAGTTGATCCTGTTATATGGATTGCTAAAGAGCGTGTCGATGCGAGAATTTTACAAAAACAAGGCAGAAATGATTGGATAGGGAGTTGGAATGAGGTTAGCCGAAAGCTACCTTGGTTAAGCAAGGTCGCATATTTATTGGAGTCTGCTGAATTTTTTGCAGAACGGTGGCTGTTGTTTTATAACCAAGATACCCAGCGTATTTTGCTCAATCATTTAGGATTTACGCAATGGAATGAAACTTGCTTGTTGGGAGTGTTATTGGGGGTTGTGGTGCTCTTCTTATTTGTCGTGGCTGTTGTAACATGGGTTGGTCAGCGGCACAAAGAGCAGCCCTTGATGAGATCGTATCATCGATTGCAAGAAGAGTTAGAGCGGTTGGGGGTGAAAACGTCTCCACCAGCAACACTTCTTACCCAGCTTCAGCAACTCGGTGAACAACAGCCACACTTAAAACAGGATCTTCAAAGCATTAGTCCACAGTATGAAGTGTTAAGATTACATGGTCTTGCAGATGCTCAAAAGACCAAGGGTACTTTAAAATTGTGGCTTGAACAGTTGAGAAAACAGTTGAAAAAAATTAAGTGACATAGACATCAATCCCACGCCATAAATGGTTTTTCTAGACGCGAAAAAAGATGATGTTTTGGCTTGCTTTCCTTGGCAATTTTTACAGTATCGTTTGTCTTTTTTAAGGCTTGTTCAAGGCTTACAAAATCAAAGCCGTTTTCACGGTAAAGACTAATAATATCGGCTAACACATAAGCATTGAGAAGGTTTGCATGAATTAACAGTATTTGTGCCTGATCTTCTTTGTGAGCTTCGCGATGATGCTCTTCTGCCTTAAGTGTCTGTTGCCAAATGAAATTTAGATAACATGGTTTTAGTACCGTTAGAAAATGGCGCCGTTCTTTCTCTGGAACGGCTAACAGCAATTGATTGAATACAAAATCCTTACTGTCAATACTGATAGGCGCTACCTGGTAGTGACTTTCGGCGAGATATTGTGATATTCGTTCTTTTTTTTCACCAGCCCCCGTGACCAAATAAGGATAACGAAAATACTTAGGTCGAGAGAGGAGAGGGGATAAAATTTTATCAGCTGTTTCAATTTCTTGAATATATTCTTCCGCATTGACCTTGTTTAAATTGGTGTGCGAGAGCGTATGATTGCCAAGACCAATACCTGCATCATGAAGTTTCATTAACATTTGCAAGGTCTGGGCATTGACTTCCCGGGCGATGATAAACCCAGTTGCAGGAACTGCGTTGGATTTCACCGCCTCTAAGATCATATTAAGATGAAAATTCTTGCTTTCGCCAACAAAGGGCAAATCATCAATGGTAATCGCCACTGTCCGCTTTTGCGCATGGGTTAAGGAACTCAACGATAATAATAGACCAACCGCGAGTAGACAAATGGTTTTCCGCATAGTGATTTTCATTGATAAGCCGCAATATACGCAATTCAATGCGTGATAAAATTGTTCAAATAATAACACAAGCTATCACTGTATTACAAAGAGTCATGTATTTTTCTGTGCCGGATGCAACGCTCGCACTAGCATCCGGGTCGATGAGAATGTGTTGATTACATCTATTTGGCGGTGGCCTGAGGCTCAACATGCTCTTCTTCATCTGAACCAAAATTTAGTGATGAAGCGGTGAAATTGGCCAAATGAACGAGGGCATCAATGGGTGTTGATAACGTACCAACGCCGGTTGTTATGCTAGTATAAATGGACCCTAGTCGGGCTGAATTAAGAGTTACTGAAAGCATATTGGTATAGTCTAGCGTAGATGCTTGTAGACTATAGGCCGTCCATAGATGAATGAGTAAATCTGCACTCATTTCGCTAAATTGTGCGTCGGGATTAGTGAAATAATCTAAGCTTGCATAAAAAGCGCAATAGAGATTGTAGGCTTGGAGCATTTTATAATATTTATTATTTTGGTTGAAACTGAAAAAACCTTGCATCTTATTTCCTCTTGGGCGTTAGTTAAAAGTCAATATTACAAACTGCTTAAAAAACAAAATTAATTGGTGAGGTTGTCTAAGTACTTCTCTGCATCGAGTGCCGCCATGCAACCAAACCCTGCAGAGGTTACGGCTTGCCGATATACATGATCAGCAACGTCGCCTGCTGCGAAAACACCAGGAATATTGGTGGCGGTCGCCATGCCTTCAAGTCCTGAACGGATGGTTAAATAACCGTCTTTCATGTCCAACTGACCTTTAAATAGTTCGGTGTTTGGGGTGTGACCAATTGCGATAAAAACACCATCTAAGGCCAAATCCTCGTATTGTTTGGTGATGATATTTCTGACGCGAATACCTGTGACTTTGTGCTCATCACCCAGTACTTCTTCAAGCGTATGATTCCACATCAATTTTATATTGCCAGATTGGGCTTTTTCGAAAAGTTTATCTTGCAATATTTTTTCAGAGCGTAATGTATCCCGACGGTGAATGAGTGTGACTGATGCTGCAATGTTTGATAAATACAAGGCTTCCTCAACAGCGGTATTGCCACCACCAATCACACAGACGTTTTTATTGCGATAAAAAAAGCCATCACAGGTTGCGCAGGCTGATACCCCTCGACCTTGATATGCTGTTTCTGAAGCTAAACCAAGATAGCGTGCTGAAGCTCCTGTCGCAATGATGATCGCATCAGCGGTATAGGTTTCAGTATCTCCTTGAAGGAGGAAAGGTCGTTTTGTTAAATCCACTTTGGTGATGTAATCAAAGATAATGTCTGTTTGAAAACGAAGCGCATGCTGCTGCATCCGGTCCATTAATGCAGGACCTAACAGCCCCTCAACATCGCCTGGCCAGTTATCAACTTCAGTGGTTGTGGTTAATTGTCCCCCAGGTTGCATGCCTGTGATAAGCGCTGGTGCTAAATTGGCACGTGCGGCATAAACTGCGGCAGTATATCCCGCTGGACCTGAACCAAGAATGAGGAGTCGATGATGATTTTTAGTGGCCATTTTTTCTGCCTTTATTGGGTTCCTATGTTAAGATGTCGCATAGTATGACAAAAACAGATGCTTTAGAATACTCATGGTCAATAAGAGAACGGGTGAGAAGGCAAGTAGACCCAATAAATCCTTGCCACATTATGTGATAAAGCGAATGAGTGAGGGTGGTTTTATTTTGATACTCACCACCGCATTGTTTGTATTACTTTCTCTTTTAACTTATCACAAGCAAGATCCAGGTTTTACGCATATGAACCAAGTATTTTCTCCAATTGGAAATGCTGGTGGCCGTGTTGGGGCTTATGTTGCTGATGCCCTTTATTGGCTTTTTGGATTCTTGGCGTATTTATTGCCGATGTGTTTTGCCTACGTTGCTTGGCTGATTTTAAAAGATCATCGTGCACTTCATGATGTGAACAAACCTATGTTGCTACTGCGCGCATTGGGTTTCTTGTTGATGCTTAGTGGCGGTTGTGGATTGTTTGGTTTAGGGTTTTTGGGCGGCACACATAGTGCGCTTCAAAATCCAGGTGGTGTTTTCGGGGCATTTATTGCTATTGGATTGAACCGCGCACTTAATCTTGAGGGTGCTACGTTGCTATCTTTAGCCATGCTTTTGATTGGGATCACCTGGTTGACTGGCCTTTCTTGGGTGAGGGTAACGGAGCTCATTGGTTGTTATACGCTATGGGCTTTGCAATGGTTACAACATAACTTGCATTTAGGTTTTAATCGGGTCAATGGCTATTTGAAGCAGTACCAACATCGAGATGTAAAACCTAACGTACAGCTTAAAACACCAAAATTGCCACCGCTTGCACCAAAAAATAAAAAAGAAGCTGCTTCCAGCGCTCGTATCGTGGCTCCAGTCATTCAAGAGATGTCTAAATCGTTGGACCTAGTGGTTGCCGATCCAGCGCCGGTTCCCCGTAAAGATGCTATCGGTGGGCTGCCACCTCTTTCTTTGCTTGAGAAAGGGCAACCAGGGGTTCCTCTTGCGGGCTATACACACCAAGAATTAGAAATATTATCACGAGATGTTGAACAACATCTGCTTGATTTTGGTATTCAGGCGGATGTCGTTGCGGTGCATCCAGGACCTGTGATTACCCGTTTTGAATTGCAACTTGCTGCGGGTATTAAGGTCAGTAAATTAACCGCGTTGGCCAAAGATCTTGCCCGCTCGCTTTCAGTTACGAGTGTTCGGGTGGTTGAGATTATTCCTGGGAAAACAGTTGTTGGTATTGAGTTGCCGAATCAAAATCGAGCGATGGTATCGCTTTCAGATGTGTTGTCAGCTGAAGTCTATCAACAAGCTCATTCGCCTCTTACGCTTGCTTTAGGGGTAGATATTGCAGGTCATCCTATGGTTGTTGATCTTGCCAAAATGCCCCACCTACTTGTTGCAGGAACAACAGGTTCGGGTAAATCTGTGGGCATCAATGCGATGATTTTAAGCTTATTATTTAAGGCAACACCTGAGCAGGTTCGTTTGATCATGGTTGACCCTAAAATGCTTGAGCTTTCAGTTTATGATGGTATTCCTCATTTATTGACCCCAGTTGTCACAGATATGAAAGAAGCAGCAAGTGCTCTTAGATGGTGTGTTGCTGAAATGGAGCGGCGATATCGTTTGATGTCAGCTCTTGGGGTGCGTAATTTAGCAGGGTTTAATACCAAAGTACTTGAAGCAATTGAACGTGGCGAGCCGTTGATCGATCCATTATGGAAGCCTGTTGACTCAATGGATGTCACAGCTCCACTACTTAAAACACTTCCCTATGTTGTGGTTGTCATTGATGAATTAGCTGACATGATGATGGTGGTTGGTAAAAAAGTTGAGCAACTCATCGCACGGATTGCACAAAAAGCTCGTGCTGCTGGTATCCATCTTATTTTGGCTACCCAACGACCCTCTGTTGATGTGTTAACGGGGCTTATCAAGTCTAATATCCCCACCCGAATTTCTTTTCAAGTTTCTTCAAAAATTGATTCGCGCACCATCCTTGATCAACAGGGTGCTGAGCAACTCCTTGGACATGGGGACATGCTGTTTTTGGCACCAGGTTCTGGTGCACCACTTAGAGTTCATGGAGCTTTTGTAGATGACCAAGAAGTGCATCGAGTTGCTAATGATTGGCGGATGAGGGGCGAACCTGAATATATCGATGATATTACTGAATTGCAAAATGATGGCTCCGAAGCAGGGTTTGGTGAAGAAGGCCAAGCCACAGAGGAACACGACCCACTCTATGATCAAGCCGTGGAGTTTGTGATACAAACCCGAAAGGCGAGTATTTCTGCCGTACAACGGCGCTTAAAAGTTGGTTATAACCGAGCTGCTCGTTTAGTTGAAGAAATGGAGCGCACGGGAGTGATAGGTCCGTTGGAAGGTGGGTTTAGAGATGTTTTGGTAACGTCAGAAAATGAGGACTCCTAACTTCAAAAAGGAGAAGTAAATCATGAAAAATATCATCAAATTTGGCGTTTTACTTTGGGCAGGCCTTGTATTTGGGGAAGATGCGGGTAGCGTTTTGCAAACTAAATTAAATGCAATGCACACTATGAATGCCTCATTTAACCAAGTCATTTATGCAAAAAAGCGAGCAGTTTCCCGCTCATCAGGGACAATGGCGTTATCGCGCCCGGGGAAGTTTCGCTGGGACACTCAAATACCGTTAAAACAAGTGGTGATTGCTGATGGGAAGCATTTGTGGGTGTATGACGTTGATCTTGAACAAGTGACGAAAAAAATTCAAGATCAAAGCCTAGGTGGGACAGCGGCTTTATTTCTAAGTGGTTATGGCAATAACGTATCACGCGATTTTATAGTGACTTCACGGCAATCAGGCAAAAATGAAGTATATGATTTAACTGCAAAGTCCCCAAAAGCTAATTTTCATCGCGTGCAATTGGGATTTAATGGTGATGAATTGAAGAGTATTGATCTTTTTGACCAATTAGGTCAGCGCACAGAAGTTAAATTAAGCCACATCAAACAAAATCCATCGTTATCGCAAACACTGTTTCAATTTAAGGTGCCACGGGGAGTTGATGTGGTGAAGCAATGAATATGACCCCCCCACTTGCAGAGGATGTGCGACCCAACTGCTTGACTGATGTAGTTGGCCAACAACACCTCCTAGGGCCTGGAAAACCGCTACAACTCATGTTTGAAAGCGGTCAACCGCATTCAATGATCTTATGGGGTCCGCCTGGTGTTGGTAAAACAACACTTGCACGTTTGATGTCCAATGTTTTTGATTGCGAGTGGATAGCAATTTCTGCAGTCTTTTCTGGTGTGAAAGATATCCGCCAAGCTATGGAGCAGGCTCAAGCATTTCAAGCGCTGAAACGTCGAACCATTCTTTTTATTGATGAAATACATCGATTTAATAAATCGCAACAAGATGCGTTGTTGCCTTTTACAGAGTCAGGGCTAGTCACTTTGATTGGTGCGACTACTGAAAATCCGTCATTTGAAGTAAATCGTGCTTTGTTATCGCGTCTTCAAGTGTATGTGTTAAAACCTTTGAGTGAAGAGGAATTGATGGCTCTTTTGGCGCGTGTGAAAGGCGATAGATTTCCTCATCTGGTTATTGAGAGAACAGCTACTGACCATCTGATTGCGCTTGCTGATGGTGATGCGAGGCGGTTGTTAAACTTACTGGAGCAAGTGAATTTCGCAGCCAAAGCCAAGGGGGTACAAACTGTTGATGGTTCGTTGGTGGAAGATGCTTTAGTGAGAAATGGGCGTGCTTTTGATAAAAAAGGTGATCATTTTTATAACGAAATTTCAGCACTGCATAAATCAGTTCGCGGATCGAACCCTGATGCAGCTCTCTACTGGTTTTGTCGCATGCTTGATGGTGGAGTTGACCCAAATTATTTGTCTAGGCGAATCATTCGTATGGCGTGGGAAGATATTGGCTTGGCTGACCCTCGAGCTATTCAATTAGCGAATGATGCCGCTCTTACCTATGAGCGTTTAGGCTCTCCTGAAGGTGAATTAGCGCTTGCAGAGGCTGTCATTTATCTCTCCATGGCAGCTAAGAGCAACAGAGCTTATGTAGCGTATAAAAAAGCAATTGCTTTTGTGAAAGAGGACATATCGCGAAATGTGCCACCACATCTTTGCAATGCGCCAACAGTGTTGATGAAAAAACTAGGCTTGGGTAAAGATTATCGCTATGCTCATGATGAACCATATGGATATGCAGCAGGTGTTAACTATCTGCCAGAAGGGATGGAGGAGCCTGGTTGGTATCAACCCGTAGATAGGGGTTTAGAAAAAAAAATTGCTGAAAAGATGACGTTTTTAAAAGAGCTAGATAAAGATTCTACAACAGCAACCTAGGATTGGAAGTGACTAAGATGAGCAAACGCAAAGGCGAGCGCGACATTCGCCGCATCGTTTTGCAACATTATCTCAATATCGGCCGCCTTTGTGTTCGGCATAGTAGAGATTTGCTGAAAAAATGTTGGATGGGGCTTGCGCTTTTTGTGATTACACTGGCCTTGATTTTTAGTATTTTCCGGGCTCTTACCCCACTTGCAACGCAATATAAAAGTGAAGTTGAGCGTCACTTAACAACATTGATTGGACAGCCGGTTAGTATCAACAGCATGGAAACAAGCTGGTATTGGTTTGAGCCAGTCTTGAAGCTGAACCAAGTCACATTGTCTGATGCGCGCGACCATGTCTTGAAGTTAGATAAATTATTGGTTGGAATAAATGTAATAAGTTCATTGTGGCACTGGCATATACAGCCTGGGATTCTCTATATCGATGATGTCCACGTAAGCTTGCATCAAATGGATGATCACTGGCAAGTTGATGGATTATTACAGAATCAGCAAGTCACAACCATAAATGCTGAAGCTTATATCCCGACGCTGGTTTGGTTGCTGCGCCAGCAAAAAATTGTATTGAAAAACATTTCGGCCTTAGTACATTTTAAAGATGGAACTTTGTTGCCTCTGAGTGCTATCAATTTGACAGCAGTCAATCACAATGGTCGTTTTCGATTTAGAGGAAATGCAAAGCTTGCGCAAACAACACCTACAACTGTTGATATTCGTGCAGATCTAACCTTAAATCCTTATGCATTGGAGAAGGCCAGTGGTCATGTGTATCTTTCTGTGAAGGACTTGTTGTTCACCCAATGGCAACGGATGATGCCAAAATTTGAATATCAATTAGAAGGGGGGAAGGGGGATTTTGAAGTTTGGCTTGATATGGTTAAAGGTAGCATCGCATCTGTACAGAGCAAGATAGATGTTAGACGCGTCGCAATCCTAAAAGCTACAAAGCTTGACAGAAAATATATCCAACGGCTCTCTTTAAACATGGCGATTAAGCCTGAGCGCGGTGGTTGGCAAGTGAGTGGTGACAAGCTTCAGGTAAGATTAGATGGCTTCGAGTGGCCTGAAAATGCGTTTAAAATAAGTTTTGATGCCTCAAAGCAACGTTATGATTGTTTTATCGAAAGCTTGGTGCTTGAACCATTACTGGCATTAGGTATTGCATGGCCTGAAAAATTGAGCGCAATTTTGGCTTTGCATCCTCATGGACGTTTACAGTCGACCCAATTTGTTGTTATACAAGGTGAGCTTTCGTCATTCCTGACTAACTTTAGGGAGTTAGGTTTTGAAACCTCACCAAAGGGTTTCGGCGCTAGAAATTTGGCAGGTGTATTGAGTTGGAAGCCAGATTCAGGGCGCGTAAAACTCGACTCTGATAATGTGATGATATTATCACGAACTCGTTCAGATGTGCAGTTTTCGAAGATAAATGCTTCTTTTTCTTGGAGTAACAAAGGACCTTTACTTGATCTTCAGATGGATCATTTTCTGTTGCGTCGGTTCGATGATGAACTGTATGCAACAGGGAGCCTTGGTGATGTGTTGTCGCCAATAAATCGTAGACTGAGTTTGGATCTAAGACTAAGATCTCACCATGCAGAGCAGTGGTTAGCTTACATTCCTTCAAATCCACATCTAAAAGTAAAATTAGAAGACTGGCTTAAAAAAGATATTAAACGCGTAGATCAAGCAGAGGTTCAAGTTAATGTTGAAGGTCGCTTGGCTGATTTTCCATTTGATAATGGATTAGGAAAATTTAGCGTGATAAGCCATTTGATGGGGACGGATTTATATTTTCATAAAGAATGGCCGTTGTGTGGTGATATCGATGCTTACTTGCGAGTTGATAAGCGTGAGTTGAGTGCAAATATTTTGCATGCCAATTTGCAAGGTTTAGATGTGCATGAGGTTAATTTACGAGTTCCGGGACTTGGTCATGACCATGAAACGTTGCTAATTCATGGTAAGGGACAATTCCCTGCTAGAGTTGTCAAAGCATATGTGCTCCACTCACCATTGAAAAAGCAATTAACTCAACTTCAAGCATTAACAGTGTCAGGATTGTTGGGCTTGGAGCTGCGTTTAGAAGCCCCCCTTTATCCTGAAAATGATGAGATCTTGGCACGGGGCACCGTGTTTTTTGATCATAATCAAGCAACCTTTCGTCACGATTTAAATGATTTAAAAATTTCCAATTTGAGCGGTACGCTTCAGTTTGATGAGCATGGCGTGATTGATAGCGAGATAAAAGCTCATTTGTTAGGCAATCCTGTTAACATCCGGATCTTCAAAGAAGAGCATCCTACGCCGATGACTAAAATCAATTTTTATGGTCATACTACGATGGAATTGCTTCAAAGTAAGCTTAAGCTTAACGGGCTTACTTTTGCAGAAGGGCCGCTTGATTTTGGAGGTGCTCTGACCTTTGCCGATGGAAGGAAAACTTCAGATCATCTCAAGCTCAGTTCTTCACTAAAAGAGGTTCAAATTAAGTTACCAAAACCATTTGGCAAAATTGTTGGGGAACGAGCATCCCTGAAATTGGATATGGATTTCAATAAACAACAAGGTATAAGGCTTCATATTAATTATGATCAACGCGTGTCAAGCGATTTATGGTTTAAAGAAGTCAATGATACATTTGTGCTGGATAAGGGTGAGGTGCGGATAGGCAAAAGTCAAGCAGATGCAACGCATGGGGTGGGCCTAAGGGTTGTTGGGGTGTTAAATGAGTTCGACCTTCATGAGTGGCAGGGAGTAATGAAACCCGCTGGCTCAGATGATGTTTCCATACTGGAGGCTGTCCAGTCTTTTGATCTAAAAATAGATCAATTGAAACTATTTTCTAATACATATCAGAAGGTTGGCATTCAAGGGAATCACTTAGGTGTTGATAATTGGTCATTTCGGGTGACTCAAAAAGATGTGCTTGGTGATTTGCGCTATCATCCCAAGGTCCATTCATTGTCTGGACATTTAAATTATCTCTACTTGTCAAAATCGTTACTCACTAACTCCTCTAATACATTAAAGCCAATTGATATCCCTCAATTAAATTTAAGTATTGATGATTTCAAATATGGAGAAACAGATCTTGGAAAGGTAGCGATAAAAAGTGAGAGTTCAAATACGCTGTGGCGCCTTGATTATTGCAATGTTACATCAGCAGGATATGAAGCACTTATCAAAGGGGAATGGAGCTTAATATCAGGAACAAATGCCACTAAGCTTCAGGGTGAAATCAAAATACTTGATTTGGCGAATGCTTTAGAGCGTTTTCATATCACACCAGCAGTTGAAGCTCATAAAGGGTTGATTCAGTTCAATGGGGGATGGACTAGCTCATTGACTGATTTTTCTTATGCTTTTGCAAATGGGAAGATGTATGTTCAATTACAAGATGGGCGTATTACACATTTGAGTCCAGAAACAGAAGAAAAATTAGGTCTTGGAAAATTACTTAGTATTTTAAGTTTACAAACGATTCCACGACGGCTTAAATTGGATTTTAGTGATTTATCAGGTGGTGGCTATAGTTTTGATGAGTTTAAAGGCAATTTTACCTTAAAAAAAGGCGTTTTGAACACAGCAGATAGTTATGTAGATGGGCCAGTTGCTTATGCTAGCATGCAGGGAGATTTGGATGTGGTAAAACAACTATATGATGTGGATTTACATATCTCACCACACATTACGGCAAGCTTGCCCATTGTTGCAACTATTGCAGGTGGCCCAATCGCGGGGCTTGCTACTTGGGCTGCAAGTAAAATTATCAATCAAGGTATGCAGCAGGTGACGGGTTATACTTATAGTATCACTGGGCCTTGGCGGGATCCAAAAGTTGATCAAGTCAGCATCTTCAAAAAGACAATGGTTAGACCACCAGTAAAAGTTCAATAAGAGCGCTATCTATTGCGCAAAAGGGGCATGGTGATGTGGAGAGAGTTATTTTTGCGATATTGGCGAGTATCTACTTTTAAGGATACACCAGGTAATACACCGTATTCTGTGATGTTGCTAGGATTTATTGCTCTGCTTTTTTTACTGCTTATCATATTGCAATGGAGGATGGTGGATATTGATAAGTCCTATTCACCAATAGCTGCGGGTTCATTATTGCTTTCTTACGGTGTCTACACCTACCTTTTGTTGTTTGCCTTTCGTGTCACCGGTCGATTTGTGCAAACACTAAGCTGTCTACTTGCTACGCATGTGATCGTTCATTTATGTGCATTTCCGTTGTTGCTGATGATCCCGTGGTTGTTAGATGGTAATTTAACCGGGCTCGCTGCGATCTTGTTGGGTATAATTTATTTGTTTTTCACCTTGATTTTGACAATCTGGCAGTTTATTGTCACGATACACATCTATAAGTATGCCCTACAGATTGATTATTTGCCTGCTTCATTGGCAAGTATTGGTTTGATTGCATGCAATATTCTCATTGTTTCATTATGGCGCTAATCAAATGCATTTACATATTCTTGGTTTGAGTGGGACGTTCATGAGCGCTCTAGCGCTTTTGGCGCGGGCAGATGGTTATGAAGTGACAGGCTGCGATGCCAATTGTTATCCGCCGGTCAGTGATCTTTTAAAAGCACAAGACATCCATTGGACAGAAGGCTATGAAGATACAACACTGGCTCTGAAAGCTGACTTGGTCATTGTTGGGAATGCGATTAAACGTGGTATGCCAGTGATAGAAGCGGTGCTGAATGCACATAAGCCATATACCTCTGGGCCTCAATGGTTGGCTGAAAATATCCTCCCCCGTTATCATGTGATAGCTGATGCGGGAACACATGGTAAAACAACAACGACATCTATGATTGCTTTTATCTTATCTGAAGCAGGGTTAAAGCCTGGATTTTTAATTGGCGGCGTCTCGAGTGATTTTAATACCAGTGCAAGGCTTGGTGAGGGCAAATGGTTCGTCATTGAGGCTGATGAATACGACAGTGCTTTTTTTGATAAACGACCGAAATTTATTCATTATCGACCAGATATAGCCATTCTCAATAATTTAGAATTTGATCATGCAGATATTTATGCAGATCTCCCAGCGATTCAGCAACAGTTTCAATACTTCTTGCGCACGATTCCTCAGCAAGGGCTTGTCATTAAACCACGGGATGATGTTGCATTAAATGAGGTCTTGGCGCGGGGCTCTTATAGTCGGGTCGAAGAAACCGCTCTTGCTGGTGATGTAACTTGGCGCGCTGAGCTTCTAGATGAGGCGGGACAAGCGTATAAAGTATTTCATAAAGGCATGCTTGTGGCAGAAGTGCATTGGGCGCTTATTGGGCGTTTTAATGTTGAAAATGGATTGGCCGCGATTGCGGCAAGCCATGCCGCAGGGGTCGATTGTGAGGTTGCTGCGAAAGCATTAGAGAAGTTTACGCCAGTAAAAAGGCGTCTAGAAGTTAAGTCCAATCGCCACCAAGTGACCGTGTACGATGATTTTGCCCACCATCCAACAGCGATTGGCAAAACGCTCACAGCACTTAAAGATAGTGGCCGCCATCAGCGGGTCTTGGTCGTTTTGGAGTTTGCATCCTATACAATGCGAACAGGGGTGCATGCGCAAGAGTTGTCAGCAGCTTTAAGTGTCGCAGATCAAGTTTTCATTCTAAATCCTTCTGATTTTAATTTATCTGTATTTTCTGAGCACTGGCAAGTTCCCCATCGAATTTTACCCAGTGCAGAAGCAATTGTTGGAGCAGTAGTATCTGAACTTTGTGCTGGTGATGCAGTGATTGTGATGAGTAACCGTGGGTTTGATGGTATTCATCTAAGATTGGTTGAGGCAATTGATACGCGGTTTGCAGAGACGGTCAGTTCGGTTTGAGCTGATATACTATGGGTCTTTGCGATGCATGGTGATAGGCGCACTTATAAACACCCCTATGCAACGCCCCTAAAGTTTTTTTAGGTGCTGTTGACATTTGATCCGCCGGTCGCCGACGTGCCGCGGTTTATCCGGCGTTGTTGCATATATCAAGAGCTACTCCAGCCCCCTATCGGGTAATCCCAGTTTATTCATCTTATTAATAATCCTGCATCGTATAGTGAGGTCTGTATATTGGTTTTCAGGCGTACGGGCACTCATTTCATCGCCAAAAATAGAATTCAATCGCCCCATATTGGTTTCTACTAAAGAACGTCGATGATAATTATTTTCCTGTTTCCAAAGGCGTAGTTCTTCTTCTTTATCAGGTGCCGATTTAAGTCGTGTGATGAGTTCATCACGTGGAATAAGTGCAGGATTTTTCTTAATCTTATTTCGTTGTACTGCTGCGTTATGCTGAGGAGGAAAAACAGGTTTGGCTCCGCGCCTAAGAGCAGTCTCATAACAATTTTGCTTATCATAAGCCCCATGTCTGTTACAGACAAAGCTACAATATCCAGAGAATCAGCATCTAATGCTATATTTAATTTTTTCCATACTTGGCAACGGCCTTCACCATGTTTTAATCGTTTCCATTCTCCGAGAAACTAATCCTTTGTTATACTCAGACCAGTTACGAATTCTATAGGCTTTTTTAGTCATTGGTAAACTCCTGTTCTCAGAAAACCGAAGTTATACCGTTTAGGTTCGTAACGCCATATTTTTTATCTCTTTTTTTTAAATCCCGCTTCTAAAAGAACAGTTTTTGAAATCTGCAACAACGCCGGATAAACCGCGGCACGTCGGCGACCGGAGGATCAAATGTTAACAGCCCCTAGTCTTCTCAACCTTAATTTGAGCTCAGATTCTTCATATTACTTCGATCTGCTCCCTCTCCTTACATTTAGGTGCTTAAGCATTGGTGAGGGGATGGCTTGAATAATGTTTGATTTGAATTTTAAAACGCCACAGCAATAAGACTATGCTGATGAGTGCGCCTAACACCATACCCCACCATAGCCCTTGCCCACCCATGGATAAACGGGTTGCAAAAAAATATCCAACTGGAAGAGCGATACCCCAGAAGCTGATGATGGAAATAAACAAGGTGAAGCGAGTGTCTCTCAGTGCTCTTAGGGTCCCAAAAAGCGAAATACGAATCGCTTCGAATACTTGGAAGAGTGCCCCGACTAAAAGAAATTGCTCTGCATAATGCACAATTTCTGCGTTTTTAGCGAGATGGATATCAAAATCGATAGAAATGAGTTTGGCAGGGTATGCCCAGTAGAAAAAACCAATGACAATCATTAACACCGTTGAAAAGAAGATACCAACATAGGCTGTGCGTTCCGCTCCGGCTTTATCGCCCGCGCCCAGCAAATGCCCCATTCTGACGGTTATGGCCTGTGCAGTTGAAAAAACAATAGACATCAAAGTGCCTAGATATTGGAGGGCAATTTGGCTTGCTGCCAAAATAACAGGCCCAAATGATCCAAGTATGAGGGTTAAGGCTAGGAAAAACGATACCTCAACACAATACATGATGCCCATAGGTGCCCCAACGTGTAATAGCTCAATCAAGAAACAAGGCTTGCTGAGCTTAAATACAGAGCCAAAGTAATGTTGGTACTCTTTGTCAAGCAAGACATAAGCGCCCAAAAACACCATTTCAGCCCAGCCGCTCGCGGTGATCCCCCAACCTGCACCAGCAATCCCTAAAGCAGGAAAACCAAATCGCCCGAAGATGAACGAGTAACTAAAAAAGATGGTTAATGAGACTGATAAGACCGTAAAGAGCAAAATAAAACGAGCATGCCCGAGTCCTGTCATTACTTCAAGCAAGGCTATAACAATAACGGTCGGTAAAATTCCCCAGGCAATGGCATGTAGGTAAGCATCTGAAAGCAAGACAATCGCAGGACTTTGACCTAAGACTAAAAAAATCGGCGACATATTCCAAAAAAGAAGGGTGGTAGGTAATGCAAATAAAAGCGATAACCAAAAGCCATCGCGGACGATTAATAAGATGCCCGCGTCATCTTTTGCTCCATGCTTATGTGCTATTAAAATGTTAATTGAGCTCAATGTACCAAATAAAATGACAATCACTGTACCATAGAGCCAACCCACAATGGACCCGGCAGCAAGGCTCTCTGGCCCTAATTGCGCAAGAAAAAGGGTCTCAAAAAACCAAGTCGCTGATTGCACCAATCCTGTGAGTGCGAGTGGAATGGTGAGTATCAACAACGGAATAACATTGTCTTTTAATTGTTTCATATATTTACTCAGTGATGAGGTATCTCTTCAATATTGTCTATAGTATAGCCTTGAGAATGGCATATTGTTTGGGGTTGTTTCAAGGCAAATGATTTGTTAGCCTCGCTAAGAATTAGGCTTTAAATAGGCAGATTTGAAGGAGTAGGGACATGTTTAGGCTGATTGTGATTTTTGTCACCATGGGATTTTATTTTCCTCAGTCTTTTGCGATAAATCTCAACAAAGGCCATGGTGCGCTGTTGTATGATACGAATTACAGCGGGGGTGCCCCAAGTTCAACCCCCACCAACAGCCCAGGTCAATGGATATCAAATATTAATGCGTTTAATGTTGGGGCTCAGGCGTTAAGCAAAATTAATCGGCTTTATCCTTATAGTGGCAATATTTCGATGACATGCACGGTTGTAGCCGATTGCATCTATTCTGGATCTGGACAAAATGTGTTTGTAGGTTATAGCAATAATAATTTTGGCCCGGCTTCAGTTGCTGCTTATCGCAGCGCATTTCCTCAAGCACTTATTCTTGCCATTATCGATGCTGATACGACTACACTACCCCTTTTAAGCAGTAACGCTGTTGGGGTTGGTATTGCTAATGAGCTTACCGAACAAATGTGCAGTGATCCTAATGTTGATGGTGTTTTTTTTGACTTAGAACCATTTAATTTTGATCAGAATCAAGGGCAGTTTGCGCTTTTTAAACAAATTTCAGTTAATTTTGCAAGTAGTCAGTGTATTGATGGGCAACATCCGAAAGGCCGCATCTTTGCAATCTTCATGAATCCTAATAAGGTCAATGATTGGAGTGTTGTGCCTGGGATGCTCGGCCAAAATGGTTATTTGGTGGTTGCTGCTTATGATATTAATGATACAACTCCGCCACGCCCAACACCGTATCAACTCTATACAAGCAGTGTGACAGGTAAAATTCAAGGATTTATGGATCCAAGTTCGCAAAAATATCAAATTCCCTATGCAGTTGCAGTACCCGCAGCTTCGAGTTTTTCTGAGTTTGAGCAATTTGGATATTATAATGCAAGCTATCCAAACGATTTTCAATTACAAACGGATTATACGACCCAGGGATTTACACAATTGACCTACATTCAAACCGTAAGAGGGATTCTCTTGAAAAATGCCACCAGCGCTTATTATCTCGGCATGGATTACTGGAGTTGGGGGCAGTATAAATCGCCCGTACCAAAGCAAGGGCAATTGCTCATGCCTAACCTTCCTCCAGCAAATGTTGTGCAGTATCTACAGCAATATGGCGGTTGACTGTGACTATTATATGAAGTATTTATTCACCGTAATGTTTACCCCTTGCTCAATAACTTGCAAGCTCTGAGAAAACACCGTGTAGGAAATGCCAGAGGTAGTGGGCAATGTAATATTGGCAATATGTGTTTTTCCGGTGGCCATAAAATTGTAAGAAATATCGACCATAAAACGGTAGGGTAACATGTACTCAAAGCCCACTTGGCCGGCTCCGCCCCAAATTATCTTGTTTTTACTGATATTAACGGGTGAAAAAGCAAAACTGGTCGCTGGTAAAACATCACCGTTTAAAATAGCACTGACGCTATTGATTGCCGGTCCTGCGCCTGCATAAACAAGCCAATGGTCAAAGTTAAAGCCTGCATCTAGTAATAAAAAAAATTCATGGTTCATTTTGGTGTGAAGGCCTGCAGTTTGGTAGGTCCCATCTTGTGAAGTACCTGACCAAGATTGAGCGAATTGTTCAATACCAATGTATTTATAAATTGCCTTGGGTCCCAGTAACCATTGATTAGGCAGTTGAAAAAGAAAGCCTGCGTTAACAACCGGAGCTAAGCGATTGGTTACATTTGTATTTAAATACATAGCAGGGGATGGTGTGTTTGAAATGACGGTAATGTCAGTGCCGCCATTGGTAGAGGTGCTTACATACCCCCCACCCACGCCAGCCCAAAGACCTGAATAATTTGTTACATCCCCTATAGTCCCAGCAGTAACGGTGGTGCTCATACACCAGAGTCCTATTGATAACCATCGTTTTAATTGATGTGACATGCTGTATCCTTACGTTCAAAAAAGCTATCATACAAGTATTTGTAAGCTCATCAAAGTACATCGTTCCCGTGCGGACGGGGAGAGTTAGTTAAAAAAACCTGCATTATGTCATTTTTTAAATGTCGGAGGCGAGATGATGACAATTTCTTATGCTGATTTTGAAAGTGTTGATTTAAGATCAGGCACAATTGTAGATGTTCAAGAATTTCCGCGCGCAAAAAAACCAGCATTTAAAGTCTGGGTAGATTTTGGGCCTGAGATAGGTTTACTGCAAACTTCTGCTCAAATTACTGTTCACTATACAACTGATTCTCTTATCGGTAGAAAGGTTGTGGGATGCGTGAATTTAGGTGAAAAGAACATCGCAGGATTCACATCGCAATTTTTATTGGTGGGATTTTCAGATGCCCAAGGTGCTATTTGTTTATTAACCGTTGAGCCGAGTGTGCCCAACGGTCAGAAAATGCATTAGGGAGGACATTTTCAACACGTAGATTTTGATAACGTCATATGGCGTTTAACTTTTAAAAACCAACTGTTCGTTTTCACACGTGACCTCTATTGTATCCCCTGATTTGAATTGGCCATTGAGTAAGGCTTGGGCGAGGGGATTTTCAAGTTTTTGTTGAATAGTTCGCTTTAACGGTCGAGCGCCATAGACAGGATCAAAGCCCGCTTCTGCCAAATAAGCTACTGCATTTGGTTGAAGTATGAGGGTAATGTTTTGGATGTGTAGGCGTTGTTGTAGATAGTTGATTTGAATCGTTGCAATATTGGCGATTTGTGCTTTGTTTAAGCTGTGGAAGACGATGCTGTCATCAATTCTGTTGATAAACTCAGGACGAAAATGTTGGCTCACCAGCTCCATCACCGCTGTTTTAATTTCTTCATAGCCTTTGCTATCACCCATTTCCTGGATGAGGTGGGAGCCTAAGTTTGAGGTCATTACAATCACCGTGTTTCGAAAATCAACCGTGCGTCCCTGACCATCAGTCAGACGACCATCATCAAGCACTTGTAACAAAATGTTAAATACATCAGGATGCGCCTTCTCAATTTCATCAAGTAAAATGACCGAATAGGGTCTGCGGCGCACAGCCTCAGTCAAGTAGCCGCCTTCTTCATATCCTACATATCCCGGAGGTGCTCCAATCAGGCGTGCAACGGAGTGTTTTTCCATGAATTCTGACATATCAATTCGGATCATCGCATCAATGGTGTCAAACATAAAAGCTGCGAGTGCCTTGCAAAGCTCAGTTTTACCAACACCTGTTGGTCCTAAAAATAAGAATGATCCAATCGGTCGATTGGGGTCGGAAAGACCTGCGCGTGAGCGTCTGATAGAATTTGCAACGGCATCGACCGCCTCATTTTGGCCGATGAGGCGTTGATGCAGGGCTTCTTCCATATGTAATAACTTCTCTTTTTCACCCTCAAGCATTTTGGCAACTGGAATTCCCGTCCATTTTGAAACCACCTCAGCGATTTCTTCTTCGGTGACTTTATTGCGAACCAATTTGGTTTCTTGTTGTTCTTGGTTTGAAACTTCGGTGAGTTCTTTTTCCAGTTCAGGGATTCGTCCATATTGAAGTTCAGACATGCGAGCAAGATCGCCTGCGCGCCTTGCGGTTTCTAATTCAAGTTTGGCTTTTTCTAGGGCTTCTTTAATATGTGTTGCTCCTTGTAACATTGCCTTTTCTGCTTTCCAGATCTCTTCGAGATCAGCCGCGCTTTTTTCAAGCTCAGCAATGCTTTCCTCTAAATCGCTTAAACGCTTTTTAGATGCTTCATCATGCTCTTTTTTTAATGCTTCTCGCTCAATTTTCAACTGAATAAGTCTGCGGTCGAGCTTATCAAGCGCCTCAGGCTTAGAATCAATTTCCATCCGAATGTGACTCCCTGCCTCATCAATCAAATCAATTGCCTTGTCGGGTAACTGTCGGTCAGTGATATAGCGGTGTGACAATGTTGCAGCAGCAACGATAGCAGGATCGGTGATTTCCACTCCATGATGTACTTCATAGCGCTCCTTTAAGCCACGTAGAATAGCAATGGTATCTTCAACAGTGGGTTCATCAACGAGTACTTTTTGAAAGCGGCGCTCAAGGGCTGCATCTTTTTCAATATATTGGCGATATTCATCAAGCGTTGTAGCTCCAATACAATGAAGTTCCCCGCGTGCAAGTGCGGGTTTTAACATATTGCCCGCATCCATCGCACCTTCTGCTTTGCCGGCACCGACCATGGTGTGTAATTCGTCGATGAAGAGGATGATTTGTCCCTCTTGTTTTGATAAGTCATTAAGTACTGATTTTAAACGTTCCTCAAATTCCCCGCGAAATTTAGCACCAGCTATCAAGGCGCCCATGTCTAAGGATAAAAGCCGCTTGTTTTTGAGTCCTTCAGGAACTTCACCATTGATGATGCGTTGTGCCAATCCCTCAACGATAGCGGTTTTACCAACCCCCGGCTCGCCAATGAGCACGGGGTTATTTTTAGTGCGACGTTGTAAGACTTGAATAGTGCGGCGAATTTCATCATCGCGTCCAATGACTGGGTCAAGCTTGCCTTGTTCAGCACGTTCAGTGAGATCTAAGGTATATTTTTCAAGTGCTTGGCGTTGATCTTCTGCATTTTGATCGGTGACTTTCTCGCCACCGCGAATTTCATCAATCGCTTTTTCCAACGCTTTAGGATCAGCTTGTGCTTGTTTTAGCATCCTTGCAATCGGCGTATCTTCACTGATTGCCGCTAACACGAACAATTCACTGGAAATAAAAGTATCTTTTCGTTGCTGGGCAATTTTATCTGAGAGGTTGAATAAGCGGTTTAGGGTGTTAGAGATATGAATATCGCCGCCAGTGCCTGAGACTCTAGGTAGTCTATCGAGCGCTTGGTCAATGGACGTTCTCAGTTGAGATATATTAACGTCTGCTTTTGAAAGTAATGGTCTTAAGCTACCCCCTTCTTGATCTAGGAGTGCCTTCATAACATGCTCAGGTTCTATGAAACCATTATCGCGGCCCAATGCAATTGATTGTGCATCGGCTAAAGCCATTTGAAACTTAGATGTTAACTTATCCATTCGCATCACAGCACCTCTATTGTAATAATGTCATCTTACCGTAAAATGTGGCTTCCTTAATAAATATCAAGAAGACCCGATGATAAATAATTCTGCCAGTGATCATCATGATGCCCAAGCTGTGATTAATCAAATCGTTATTGAGTATATGCATGATAAAAAACAGAAGCGAGCCTGGCGATGGGTAAAAAGGGTTATAATGATCATTATTTTTCTTTCGCTTCTTTACCTGATTGGTTCAAACTATTCAGAGGATGTGGCAGTTCGTTCTAAGCCACATGTGGGTTATATCGATATCAAAGGGACAATCTTTGAAAAGCAACCTGCTAATTCTGATAATTTTATGCAGGGTTTACATGATGCATACGCAAACAAGGCTTTAAAGGCACTGGTTTTGCGTATTGATAGTCCTGGAGGTAGTCCTGTCCAAGCAGATTACATGTATAGCGCCGTTCGCTATTATCAGCACAAATTTCCCAAAATTAAAGTATATGCGGTGTGTGTTGATGTGTGTGCATCTGCGGCTTATTATGTTGCAGCGGCTGCAGATGAAATTTATGCGAATCCTTCAAGTATCGTGGGTTCCATTGGGGTCGTTTACAACGGGTTTGGGTTTGTCGATGCGATGCAGAAGCTTGGCGTGACTCGCCGTTTGCAAACAGCTGGTCTTTATAAAGGGATGTTAGATCCTTTTTCAGCTGAAACGCCTCAGGAAAAACAATTTTTGCAAGCAATGTTAGATAGCGTCCATGAGCAATTTATCGAAAAAGTGAAGCAAGGTCGTGGCACGCGCTTAAAGATAACAAATGATATTTTCTCAGGGCTCTTTTGGACAGGCATTCAAGCACAGAAACTCGGGCTTATCGATGGTTTCGCAAGTAGCGGGCAAGTCGCGCGCGAGATTGTGAAAATAGAAGAAGTGGTTGATTATACTTCAGAGCCTAGTGTCATGGAGCGGATGGCAAAAAACATTGGCACCGCGATGATGGATAGGCTCCCGGAAATGTTGGGGGTTAAAGCGCAATTTCAATAGGTTACTTTGTGACTGTTCCCATCAGTTGTAAAAGGGCTTTAAACACTTTTGGGGTGCCCGCAATCACATTTCCGGTATGAAGAAAGTCCTCGCCGCCGTGCAGGTCGCTGATGAGTCCGCCAGCTTCTTGGACCAACAAGGAGCTCGCGGCAATATCCCAAGGACGCAATCCAAATTCCCAAAAACCATCAAGGCGGCCACTGGCTAAGTAAGCTAAATCAAGTGCAGCAGAGCCTGTGCGCCGCACACCAGCACATTTGCCAAATAAAGACGCAATGGTTGGTAAAAATTGCTCGGCAAGTTCTGCGTCACGCATCGGAAAGCCAGTTCCTAATAACGATTGACTTAAAAGCGTTTGTTTTGATACTCGCAAACGATGGTCATTTAAGCGCGCACCGCGACCGCGGCTTGCTGTAAAACACTCGTGACGAAGAGGGTCTAAGACCACGGCGTGTTCAATCCGATTTTTTATCTTAACGGCAATTGATACAGCGTAAAATGGAAAGCCATGTAAATAATTGTTGGTTCCGTCGAGAGGGTCTATGATCCATACGGTTTCAGCTTCATCGTTATCAATACCACTTTCTTCGGCTATGATCCCATGCATAGGGTATGCTTTACGTATGGTATGGATGATGGCTTGTTCGGCCTTTACATCCACTTCTGAAAATAACTCTTCAGCGTGCTTGGTGGATATTTTAATGCGGTCAAGTTGATCGATATGGCGCACAATGATATCACCAGCAACTCGTGCGGCGCTGATTGCAATGTTTAATAGAGGGTGCATACAGTTACTCGTTAGCAAAACGGAAGATTGTAGCACACAATGTTCCTGAAAGTGAGCTAAACCATGATGAAGGGCAGCACCTGTTTCTTCTAGCGTTCGCAGTACCTAATCACAAATGGACCTGCGTTGCCCTTGACGCTTTCGTGCTGGTCAGCTTATAGTCATGATTCATACCATGTTTTACTTTAACAACAGGCCGTTTGCTTTGATAACTGTGGATGAGAGAGAAAAGACGCTCACCAACTATTTTGCTGTGAAATCTCAAATTGCCCAGCACCAAATGCGACTCGATGATGCACATCGGCCTGTCAGGTTAATTGTTGTTTCAAAATTTCAACCGATAGACAAAATTCGTATTTTACTAGCTGTCGGTCATCGGGATTTTGCTGAAAGTCGTGTTGAAGAAGTTCGTGAAAAATGGTTAGTATTGCGTCAAGAATATCCTGATGTAATCCTACATTTTATCGGGGCAATTCAATCTAGAAAAATTTCGGACATCGTAAAATACTCAGATTATATCCACTCGGTTGATAGATTGGAAATTGCAGAAAAAATCACTCGAGAAACGCAACGACAAAGCAAAACATTGAAATGCTTGATTCAAGTGAATGTTGGCCATGAACCACAAAAAGCGGGAATTGAGCTTGATCATTTTCCAGATTTTTTCAATGCACTAAGAAAAATGTCAGGCTTTATCGTTGAGGGGGCGATGTGCATTCCTCCTGCAATAGAAGATCCTCGCCCCTTTTTTAATATTATGCAGAAGCTTAAGAAAGATTACTCACTTAAAGAGTTAAGCATGGGGATGAGTAGCGATTTTCAGGTAGCGATGGAATGTGGTTCAACCATGCTTAGGGTTGGGGCAAAAATTTTAGGTACGAGACTCTGATAGAGTTGCTTCATGTTAATTCACCATTGGTTAACCAACGCGTAATATTTCGCGTTGATTCATATCGCCGCCTACGTCATTACTGGTGCTAGTACACCCCCCCCCCTGAGTTTAGTTGTCCTTATAGAGCAGAGCTAGATAAGGCATGTGAAAATGCAAGCCTTTTCGATAAAATAACCATTCGCGCTGTCAATAATGCATTAGCAGCAATCGGTAA
>JBIIJL010000099.1:0-6615 GCA_044233795.1 Legionella sp.
GGGTGGAAACTGGAGTCAATTTTGATATGATATTTGGCTTGGGGATTTTGACGTAGTTCATTGCGCTGATTTTCAGATAAACAAAACCCCCAACGACGCTTATAGTAAGAAGTAATATAAGGAATTGCTGTAGGTTGTTCAGGAAGAGAATATAAATGTTTATCCAATTCCTCAAAAGTCATCTGGCAATCTACTGGCTCTGAATAACCAACGACATGAAGATTATTTTTAGAAAAATCAACTATTTTTTCACCCTCTTCATTGCAAATAAAAGCATCTTTAATATTCCATTCATCCGGCACAGTCCAATCAAATGCTTGTGTCCCAGACGGAACTTCATAAATTTGAAGGTTAGGTAACAGCTTTTGTAAATAGTTAAGAGTTTGACGCACACCATTTCCCGTGATGCTACGGCAGATCGGAAATAAATCAGTTGCCCATTGATACATTTGTTGTCCTATCGAGAGGTTTTCATTGCTTGGCATTTTTCAAGTCTGGCTCTATTTTTAATATTTCTGCTTCAGTTAAAAACCAAGGCCGTAACGGCAAGGTCTTTTTTACTAGATTAAAAGTATCTTCGGCGGTAATAGCACCTACAAAACCACGACCTACTTGAGCAGTTTTATAAAGATTGTGAGAGCGTGCTAACTCATCGAAAGGTTCAAATTTAGTTCTCGTTCCTTCTGTTAAATAACGAACCCAAATAATGCTATTGCGTTTTTCCGGCTGTCCATTTTTCCAGATATTACCCGAAAAAGTTTTGTCAAAACGATAGGGAATCTGTAAACACTTTTCTACATAATGAATGAAAGTAGATCCAGCATCAAAGTTAAGATTGCATATTACCCCTCCCTCTTGATAGAACCTATCAAAAAAACCGTTGATTGCATAAGCATTTTCAGGTAAGTTTTCTGTCACTTGCTGAGCTTTTTTGCCAATAGCAGCTACAGAAATATTAGGGTCATCTGAACGATACGAATTAGGAAGTTTTCTCAGCATCTCTGTAAAAATGCCACAATCTGAGGGTGTACGCGCTGGATCAAAATCTTGCCCTTGGGAAAAAGAATAAGTAAAGGTTGGCACAATTAGAGTACCTTCTGTACCAATTACCTCAAAGAAAGCATTTAAGATTGTCTCAAAAGCATTGATTACAGAGCGGTCTCCTTTTGGAATGCCAAAGTAGCCAATATTACTATGAGAAAAAACAATATCCCCCTGTTTCAATCCGATAGATTTGAAAGCATTGACTAAATCTAGTCGAGAATAATGATAATGACTCATGCTTTAACACCTGTAACTAGCCACCAGTCTAATTTTTCTCTAAACAGGCTATCTTCAATCCGACCAAACTGAAGTTCTCGGAAGCACGAGGAAAAGTAAAATTCAATGTAGTTAGTATTATCAAAAAAGAAATGGACTTGACCTTTCCTAAAGTCATCTTCGCGGCCAATCTGATAAAGATGATTTCCTAAAGTTTGACCATTTTTGAGAAATTTATGTTGAGGTCCGGTAGTGGACAAAAATAAACGACCTCCTGGTTTAAGCACTCTTGCATATTCTTTTATTCCGGCTTGAACTCCCAGTTCTGTACCTTTATAATGCAGGACATTCCAAGAAACCAGAAAATCAAAATTTTCATTCTCAAAAGGAATTTCTTGGTTGCTTCCAACTCTTAAATCGACTTCTAGCCCGATCCGAGCAAATTCTTTAGATGCTGACTCACAAATCTCTTGATGGATTTCAATTCCCGAAACCTGCATTCCCAAAGATGCAAGAAATAGTGTATTGTTGCCTCCACCAAAACCAACATCAAGAACTGATTTGCCTTCGTAGTCAAGCTTTTGACCAGTGACATAATCTCCTTTAAATAAACGAACTAGCGTCTCGGAAGGGTAAGCTAATTCATCTCCCTTCTTCCGATATAATTCATAAGCTTCTGCCCAACCAGAAGACATTTGTTTTGAAACCGACTTCATTTTTTTTCTCCTTGCTTCAATTGAATTTCCTCGATGATTTGCGCTAGTCCTTTAATAGTCGCAAAACGGCGGTCTTGAAAATTACTTTCTTGAAACCTAATATCAAATTCATTTTCCAGAGATTCGATTAATTCGATCACAGTAAAAGAATCAATTAGGCCAGATTCAAAGTAGTTCTTCTCTTCTATATTTTCGGGTAAGTCACTTTTTTGAGAAAACCAGGTTTTCAACCAGTCAATTTTAGGTTCCATAAAAAATAAGTTAATCCTCCATTACAAAACAACGGACAGGAGCGCCGTCTCCCTCTTTGATTTTTAAGGGTGCAACAATCAAAGTCACTTCGGGCTGTTTGATTTCCCTTATTCCAACTAGGTATTCAACAATTATAACATTATTTCCTAGCAAAATTTTATGGTTAGGAGCATCTTTTTTTGCACCTCGACCATTTTTGGGATTATCTGGCTGTGGAGTATCTAATGCAATTAAACGGCATCCATTATGCACCAACCAACGGCATACTTGCTCTGATAAAAAAGGATGATCCGTGTAATACTCATTTGTTCCTAGTTTTTTATCCCAATCAAACCGAATAATTAGTCTTTCAATAGGCCGATTTCCGAGAGCTTTTTCAAAATCTTCAACTTCCATTTGTTGAAAATTACTAGCGTGGGAAAAATCGATAACTGTTGCCCTGCCTACTAACTGCTCTAAAGGTACTTGCTCAACAGTAGTTCCATTTCTAATAAAATGCCTGGGGGCATCCATGTGAGTACCCGTATGTGTTCCCATCACAATTTTACGGGTCTCCCTATTTTCTATGCCATGTCTTCCAAGCTGAGTAATCTCTACAATAGGATGCCAGTGGGCTGCAAAAGTTTGCATTCCTTCTTCTATATTCATCGTTAGGTCAATAATTTTGTGCTGAGACTTCATTTTGTTACCTCCTTGGTTGTATTAACTCGCAAATAGATCCTCCTGGAGTCCGAAACATCGCAATGCTAAGATTGCGATTATTGATGTAAAATTCAAAAATGTCAGTAAAATCATAACCACCTTTTACTTGGACATTCCTAATATCTCGCTCTAAATTATTGGTAAAAAATGCCATACATGGATAACCTCTGCTGTCAAGAGTTGTCAGCCCTATTTGATGGGTTTCAACCAGTTTAATCATACATGACCAGCTAGAAATTGTACTTGAAAAAGTGAGTATGTTTTCACCTTTTTCTTTAAAACCAAGAACTTCTAGCCAGAAGGTTTTTTCTCTATCTAAATTGGAAGTCACAAGCTCTATAAAACCATCTTTTAATTCATAGCTACCCCGACTGTTCTCACACACTAACCCATGATTAATTATTTCAATAGCTAGATTTAGACTAGAGTTGCGTAGCAAACAAATGTCATGGGTAGATTGGTGATTTTTAAGAAGATGTTTTTTCGCTAAATGATTGCTCGCATTTCTTTCTAAAAAAACACAATCAAATCCCCTACACTCCAGATGCTTTTTACCTTGCTCAATATCAGTGACACTGTGAGCTAGATGAGCAATACCTAAAATCATAATACTTCCTTTAAACTATGTTTTTTTACTTTTCCTGTACTCGAACGTGGAAAATCCTTGACGATTTTATAAGTAGTGGGTACTGCATCAAACTCTAGATTACTTTTACAGTATTCATCGATACTTTCCTTATGGAAGGATTTGCCGGCTTTCATAATCAAAAACGCTACTACTTCTTCTCCCCAAAAAGGATGAGTTTTTCCCAGTACAACTGCCTCTTGAACGTCGGGATGTTCCATCAGCAAGTGTTCCACCGCAGGTGGACTAACATTGGTTCCGCCATGAATAATTAAATCCTTAATCCTTCCTGTTATAAATAGGTTATCATCGGGATCTAAATAGCCACAATCACCTGTGGCAAACCATCCATTTTTCAAAGGTGAAGTAATTTGACCAGCTTCTTGTGGTAAATATCCTTTCAATGCAAATGGTGTTTTAATAAATAACTCACCGATTTCGCCTTGAGGCAGTGGATTTCCCTCTTTGTCTCCTGCTTCTACTTCGATACCTTCAAGAAGATGACCCACCGAACCCTGTTTTTGTAGACTAGCAGAATGATTGCTCGCCACAATTAAAATTTCTGTCATACCATAACTTTCTAAAGTTGGTATGCCAAATGTGCTTTCAAACTTTTCTTTCGTCACTTTTGGCAAAGGTGCAGTCCCTACAAAAACATGGCGCAGATTGTTTTTTGTCCACTTCGGAGTTGTAGAGGTACGATTTAGTCTAGCCAATAATGCAGCCATTGTTGGAGTTAACCACAGCGCATTGACATTAGATTCTATAGCAGGTTTCCAAAAATTCATCGCCTCTTTCGCGTTAAACTGAGGGGCGACAATAATTGTTCCTCCAGCTATTAAAGGGCAAAGAATGGTATTAAGAAATCCAGCCATATAACCCATCGGCATTATGTGCATCATTCGGGTATTTCTATCTATGCCAACAAGCTGATTAAACCCGATCACATTAGCCAACATATTACCCAAATAGTGACAAACTGCTTTTGGAACACTGGTAGTTCCTGAAGTAAAAAAAATAGCGAGAATACTATCATTTGTTGAATTAAAGTCATTACTATTTGTTGAACTATACTGAATTTGTTCAAAGTTGTTCACTAATAGTTGTGGCTTAACAAGTTGCAAAATGTAATCAAGATTTCTTTGGCTCAAATCTGAATTCATCGGTACAATGGTATAACCTCCTAAAATGCAAGCTATATAACAGTAAATAAATTCAAGACTATTTGGAAGCTTGACTGCTATTTTGTCTCCTGGTCTTATACCTTGATTTTTCCAAAAAGCAGCCAAACCTCTTGATTTATCAACTAGCTCTTTATAAGATATCTCTTTACCCTCACTGACTAGAGCAATTGCAGAATAATCTATGCTTTGAGCAAGTTGATTTTGTAAAAAGCTCAATCCATCAAGCATCGTCTATTACTCCTGTTCTCCGCCATAATAGTTTGCATAGAGAGGCTTCCAATTCCCTTTGATTCCCACTTCAGCTAAATACTTCGCTTGTTGTTTTACCAGATCGTCAGGAGCATCTGTTTGATTTTTCTGACAAACAGCGATAATTAAACGACGAGGATCTACCCGATATTCTGTAGCATATCGTTTAATTATTGGCATATAACTAGAATGAAATAGGGCAAGTCCTGCGACTGTATCCAGAGAACTTAATCCTTTGGCCTCAATAAGTGGTCTAATAAATTGCTCTGCTACATCCATCACCAGAATCGGATCTATGCCTAGATCAACCCCTTTTCTCATCAATGTACAAATGAGTTGCTCAGTAGGTGTATTTCCTGAACTGCGTCCAAAACCTTGAAGTGAAGTATCTACAATTTCTATACCTAAATCAAAAGCTTTCAAAGCATTGACCACTGCCAAGCCTAAATTATTATGCCCATGAAAGCCTAGCGCCAGATTATCTGACTTTTCCCGTATTGCCATCACATATTTTTCTATATCTTCGGGAAACATTCCCCCGGCTGAATCTACAATGTAAACTAAGTCTGCACCATACTTTCGGGCTTCTAGGGCATACTTTGCAAATTCAGTAGGTGGTACTACATAAGATTTCATAAAGTTTGAGCATACAAACATATCATGCTTTTTGGCTCGTTCTACAAATTTTTGTGATTCTTGGTAGCTTGTAGTGTTAGTACCAATACGTATAAATTTCATTCCGTATTCAGCAGCCATATCTATATGGTGCAACTCAGCAATACCAGGAATACAGAACATTCCCCAGTCAGCATTTTTAATGGTTTCAGCAGTTGCTTTTAAATACACTTCGTCTGTTTCAGCTGCTTTGCCTTTTCCCTTTTCAGATGCACCCAATCCCATCCCATGACCAACTTCTATCATGTCAAAGCCAGTTGTTTCTAGGGCTTTAACAATAAGTCTAGTTTGCTCTTCTGTAAATTGAAATCCGATCACATAACTTCCATCACGAAGAGTGCATTCTAAAATCCGTTGTTTTTTTTGCATTAGCTTAAATCCTGCTTATTGATGACTGCAATTTGAGTAACTAATAATATTTGTTAAAGAATCAACAATTTGATTCTGGCTTTCCTCACTTAAGCCATAGTACATGGGCAGACTAATAGCTTCTTGATAGTATTTCTCCGATTCGGGAAAATCCCCCATATTAAAGCCTAATTTTTGATAATAGGGTTGAGTATGTACAGGGATATAGTGCAAATTCACCCCGATCCCTTCTTGACGGAGTTCGCCAAACACTTGTGAATGAGTTTTAGCAATCCGATCCAACTGTAAGCGAATAATATATAGATGCCAACTGGACTCAGTATCAGGATGTTGCCAAGGTAAAACTAAGGGAAAATCTGACAACAACTGATTATAACGTGCAGCTAAATCCCTACGACGGGACACAAACTCATCCAAACGCTGCATCTGACTCGCGCCCAATGCTGCCTGAATGTCTGTCATTCGGTAATTAAACCCCAACTCTAGCTGTTGGTAGTACCACAACCCGTGGGACTCCCCTTGCATTAACTCAGGGTTACGGGTAATTCCGTGCGTCCGTAACCGAATCAGCTTTTCATACAAA
>JBIIJL010000105.1:0-5798 GCA_044233795.1 Legionella sp.
GATATAAATCACCCCATAACAAACAGCTGACTAAAACCGAAAGAAGAATCAACACACCACCCATGGTTGGCGTGCCTGATTTTGTTAAATGAGTCTTTGGGCCATCATCTCTAACGACTTGTCCTATTTGAAGACCTTGCAACCAACGAATCATTGGTGGTCCACAAAAAAGAGCAACGAGGAGCGCCGTAAGTGCTGCTAAAATCGAACGAAACGTTAAGTATTGAAACACCCTAAACGCATGATACTGTCCTTGTAATAATTGCGTTATCCAGTAAAGCATGTGTTATACCCCCACCGTTAAAATTAATAACGCGCAATACCAGTACCCAGCGTATAAATTACTTAAACGTATACAATTTGGTAATCATATCATCGAAAGCACGAATTGAGCTACAAATGATGTATTGCCAACCGTTTTTCATAATAGCGGATATACTAAATGGGGATTTCTGGCCGACGAAATTTAAATCGGGCGGAGCATAGCACAAGTCGTCCGAATCAGCACAATAATTGTTTAACAATTTTCTCCATTGCGCTCGATCGGGAACCTTTAACCAGTACGGTTGTACTTTCATCAAGTTGCGGTCTTAATGCCTCAACCAAAGCTTCTTGGCTAGCAAAATGTTGGCCAGTTGGACCAAACGCGTCAGCCGCCTTAGATGTATGCTTTCCGCAAGCCAGCAACACTTCAATGCCGTGTTTTTTTGCAACAACACCCACTTCTTGATGGTGTGATGCACTTAAATGCCCCAACTCTCCCATATCTCCAAAGACAAAAATACGACGTCCAGGGCGCTGAGCCAAGACGTCCAGAGCTGCAAGCGTCGATCGCAAATTGGCATTGTAAGTATCATCAATCACTGTTGCCTTATTTTTTCCACGCAAGACAGTAAGCCGCCCACCAACACCTCTAAATTGATTTAAACCCTCTGCGATCGTTAGGATTGGAAAGCCAAGTGCAAAGGTACAAGCTGCTGCAGCAACCGCATTGCTCACATTATGCAAACCTGCAACTTGTAATTGGATATCCGCCGTCCCGCCAGGAACAACTAATGTGAATTCACCGAACCCTGCGTCATTAAAGTGAATGTCTTGAGCATGAACTGCTGAAGGTTTCGTAACGGAGAAGCGCAAGACTTTTTTATCAATTAATGCAGCATCCCAAAAATGAGCATAGCCATCATCATCATTAATCACCGCCGTACCGTCTTGAGGGATCCCTTGGTAAATCTCACCCTTGGCACGAGCGACGCCCTCGATTGAGCCAAATCCCTCGATGTGTGCAGGAGCCACATTATTAACTAGCACAACGTTAGGCTTAGCGATCTCAACCGTATAAGCTATCTCTCGCGTATGATTTGCACCAAGCTCAAAAACAGCATAGCGATGGGCCTTGTTTAACATCAACACACTGAGCGGCACACCAATATGATTATTTAAATTACCCTTTGTCGCCAATCGCGGCTCAGGCAGAATCGTAGCAATCATTTCTTTCACTGTTGTTTTACCATTACTACCCGTAAGTGCAATCACCTCACATGAGCATTGTGTACGATGATAAGCTGCAAGTTTGCCCAGCGCCGCTATTGTATCGGGAACTATAAACAGCGGTACCTGAAGACCCTCCATGGCCTCACTGGCTACGACAGCCACCGCACCTCGCTTTTCTGCATCAGAAATAAAGCGGTGCCCATCAAATTGATCACCTTTAATCGCAATAAATAACTGGCCTGGTAAAAGCGTACGGCTATCGATTGATACGCCATCAATATTCGCATCAAATTTCCGCGTATCATTCAATAATGCAGCGACTTCATTTAACAGCATCAGACTTCACTCACTTCGTTAAGTTGTAATTGCTGATAATAACGCTCGATGCTCGTATCAGATAATGGTTGTTGTTTATCATCAAGCAACAGCGTATCAAGTCCTTCACTTAATTGCTTCGCCGTATCGAGCATAATCGCAAAACGCTCACCATCAATCGTTGAGTTCCCCGATGCATGCATAAATAGGCACAAACCGCGAACACTAAAAGCTCCAATATTTTGCAAATCAAATACCCCACTGGGCGTGGCAGCAGCCAGACTACATAAAACAGGTCCTTGTCCATTTGGCGATTGATGACGATGAAATAAATGCCCCTCGCCAAATCTTAAACCTGCGGCAAGGACCGTTTGCAATAATTCATACCCAGCTAACTGGCGATTACCTTTTGCCAATAAAAACATCATCACTGACGCACCAGGTTCTGTATTTAACGCCTGTTGTATAGCTGTTTGAGTACCGCTCTCTTGAATAACAGCCGATTTGTCTTTAACACGAGAAGAAACTCCAAGAACAGGCCCATTATACTGCGGTTTAATAGATGGGGGCGTTGAGGTTGCGTCAGGATTAATTTTACGTACAGCAATAATATCGTCCTGAGCTAAATTCACCTGAGGTCGTACTTCTGATGGAGTGACTTCATCTAAAAAAACAGGCTTCCTTCGACCTCTTACCATACGAGCAATCGCGAAGATCACCCCCACCAGTAACAGGACATTGATAACCAAACTTAAATTTGCCTGCATCATCTACTCCTACTCTGCTATTGACAACGCTTCTTCTACATCAACTGCAACAATACGCGAAACACCAGGTTCGCGCATTGTTACCCCTATCAAATGATCAGCCAACTCCATAGTTACTTTATTGTGCGTCACAAATAAAAACTGCACATAAAGAGACATCTCCTTCACCAAATCACAAAACCTTCGCACATTCAAATCATCCAGTGGTGCATCCACCTCATCAAGCATACAAAATGGCGACGGATTCAACTGAAAAATGGCAAACACAAGCGCCACTGCGGTCATTGCTTTCTCACCACCCGACAGCAAATGAATCGTGCTATTGCGCTTTCCAGGGGGTTGGGCCATCACTAAGACACCGGCTTCCAGAAGATTATCGCACGAGAGCTCCAAGCGTGCACGCCCCCCACCGAAAAGTCTCGGAAAAAGCACTTGAAATTTTGCATTCACCTCATCAAATGTTTCTTTTAAACGCAGGTGTGTTTCCTTGTCCATTTTGGCAATCGCTGTATCGAGTGTCTCTAGCGCTTCAAGTAGATCACTATACTGTTCATCTAGATGTTGTTTTCTAAGAAGCTCTATTTGATACTCCTCAATGGCAACAAGATTGATTGCCCCCATGCGAGCAATTTTATCCCTTACCCTTTCCAAATCCTGCTCTCTTGTTGCAAGAGTCACTTCCAGTGAAATATTTAAAAGCAGATGGTCTACTTCCTGATTCAACGATGCTAGAGTGTCTTGCAAACCGCTTGCACGAACCAATTGCGTTTGCTCTTTTAACTGTAACTCTGTCAGCGTTGCTTGCGTCTCTCTGGATGCTTGCTCCTCTGCTTTCAAATTTCGAATAATGTCCTTTAAGCGCGTGCGCAGTAACTCGAGCTCTTGTTGCTGGTTAAATAGTGACTGTTCTTCTTGCTGTTGCAATCGCACCAACTCATCAAGCGATGAGCAAGGCAAGGGCTCTAAAATGGCGACTAAGCGCGCATTTAATGCCGCCATTTGTTGGCCTATCCTTTCAATACGTTGATCTTCGCGATCAATGTTGCTTACATTTTGCTCTGCTTTTAAGGTTTCTTTGTTTTTCAACAGCATGATTTGATGCATTGCAGCCTTCGCCTCTTCAGCGAGGCTCATCAATGAGCGAAATTTATCCTCCCAATTCGCTTTTACCTTTGAGAGATTATCTAGCGATTGCTTTTGTTCCAACAAAAAAGCTTGTGTTCCGTCTAATGCAGTCTTTGTTTGTGCCATTTGCACACTAAATGCTTCACTTGTATTTTCTAATTGGCTCCTTTCTTCTGTCAGTGTCGACATACGGTGTAAATTAAATTCGCGCGTTCGTTGTTTTTCTCCTAACCCCAACATCAGCGAGCGCTGAAAAGCTTCAACTTCTGATAAAGTTTGCTTTAAAAGTCCAACTTGAGATTCATGCTCTTTTCGATGAGATAAACATTTTTCACGGCTAGCTTTTAGGTCAAGAACAAATGCTTGCTGCAGTTGCAACGCTTTTTTTAATGTGAGTATTGTTTGCTGTCTTTCTAAAAGCCCCTGCTCATCTATTGCCTTACTACCTGCAATTTTTACAAATCCACGTCCAACCCAAAACCCATCCGCTGTTACTATAGATTGATGCGGTAAGAGTGTCGGCCACCATGAGCGTGCTTCTTTAAGCGAGTCTGCGGCAAATATCTCTGTCAATGATTCATGCCATGAGGGCAAAACACCACCAAGTTTTCCCGCCAAAGTTGGATGTGGGGATGTGCTATGCTCTGAACTATTTTTTGTTACAAAAAGTGCTGTACTTTCCTTTAATTCTTCAAGCTTAGGCCATAACAAATCAATGGAGTCTATAACTATCGCACGCAACCCTTCACCAAGAACAAGCTCACATGCATTTAGCCACTCCAAAGGACCATCAATCACCTCTGCTAAACGTGAATAGTTTTCCCACTCAACATGTTTTGCAGCAAGTACATTAGAAAATTGCGCCTGAAGTGATGCCTCATGGAAGGCAAGCTCTTGCATAAGTGTGCGCAAATGATCTTCAGCTTCCCTAAGCTCACGCTCATTCTCAGAAAGTTCTTGGCCAGTCATTTCAACATCAATCTTAAGTTGCTCATACCTTTTTTGATCGCATTCATATGTGCTTTTACAGTTGAAAATCTGTGATTCTAGCTCTTCAATAACTCTATCCAACTGCTCTGTCGTATGCCCGCAAAGCTCTGTCTTGATTTTGTCTATCCGCAATGCTGTTTGTTGTAACTGTTGTTCTGCGTATTTAAAGCCCCTCTCTAGGACCTCTGCCTCACCAAGGGATTGATGATTGGCTCTTTGCAACGATTGCCATTCTATTTCCCAGGCTGTTTTTTCAGGTTCTATATCATCAATTGCTTGTTGGTACTCCTCCAACACTGATTTGATGGTCTGATATTCTATGTTTAACCCCTCTAAAGACTGTTCTGAACAAAACAACAGCTCCGCTTCCTGAGAACGGCAACTTTGGGCTTCCGCTAAAGCTTGCTCAAGCTGTTGCAGGTCAACCGTTAATTGTTGCTTTTCACGTTCTTGCTGTGCAATCACTTCTTCAAGTCGGGCAATCTCAGTATTTCTTTGATAAAATGTCGCCTGACACTTTTGAAACAAGCTATCAGCAGTTTTTAAAGTTTCTTGAAGCATCGTACTTTCTTTGTCAAGAGAGATAATGCTTGAACAATGCCCTTCATGCATCAGTTTTACTTGAATCAACTCTTGATGAATTACTGCTTGTTCAATTGTCACATCACGCCATTTTAATGCTAAGATTTCTGCTTGATACAAACGCTCATCTTCTTTAAGTACCATATACTTTTTGGCGGCAGAGGCTTGCCGCTCCAACCGCTGTAGCTGCTGCATAAGTTCTTGCAATATATCTGCCACACGGGTCAAATTCTCCCGTGTTTGATTAATACGCAACATTGTTTCGCGACGACGCTCTTTGTATTTCGAAACACCCGCGGCCTCTTCAAGAAACTCCCTTAATTCTTCGGGTCGAGCTTCTATCAATCGAGAAATAGAGTCCTGCCCAATAATAGAATATCCCCGGGCAGATGCCCCTGTCCCTAAAAAAATATCCGTGATATCACGACGGCGACAACGACTGCCGTTAAGGAAGTAACTTGATTCCCCATCCCGAGTCACCACCCTTTTCAAAGAAATTTCCTGATAACTCGCATAAGGTCCCGT
>JBIIJL010000059.1:0-13725 GCA_044233795.1 Legionella sp.
ACCAGTTCAACCGAAGCTTGGCCAACGGATTTTCGGTCTGAAGAGCCATTAAAAATAACATCAGCCATCGTCCCGCCACGCAAATTCTTCGCTGAGCTTTCTCCCATCACCCAACGCACAGCATCAATGATGTTTGATTTTCCGCAACCATTAGGCCCAACAATACCCACCAATTGACCGTTAAAAGGAATAACGGTTGGCAATACAAATGATTTAAAGCCTGATAGTTTTAACTGCGTAAGGTGCATAAACAGAAATAAGTTTTTAACATAAGCGTGATTGTAACTCATCTCTCTGTTGTCTTGCTATTTGTAACTAACGCTAGAAATTTTCTCACAGCTCAACTAGACTTCAAACCCAACAAACGGTAGAGCTGATTGCTCAATTAAAAACTAATATTGTATTAGATAAGGACATCAAAATGCCCGTTGCTGAAGTGCTTAAAAGTTGCGACCCCCGCGAAATTAAAACTGCTTTGATTTCACTCTTAGATGAAACAACACCCGAGGACATTCGTCTACTTGACAAAGAGTTTCGCGAAGCGCACAACAAGTATACTTTTCTTGCTGAGTTCGAAACATCTATATCTGAAGCAGCTCATAGGTCGCCCATACTGCTCGCAAGATATGCACACTATTGTTGGATACGTTTGGAGATCAGCTACCTTTGTAATCAAAAAGCACAACTAAACTATGTCAGCGCAATGAAGTCTGTCCTCAAAGAACCCTTAGCAACAACACCCTCCATCGAGAGGCCTTCCATTCCAAGATTAGATAGTATTAGCTCTGCCATTCAAAAAGATAGGGCAAGTGGCGTCTCTATTGAAGAGTCGATTCGCACGCTTAAAAAAATCAACCTACAAATTGTTGGCACTGAGCATCCTACTGACCCATTGTCTCAGGAAGCACGAAATATCATCACTAACATTGCAAAAGCAATGGCTGAAACACCAACTAACGACATTTTACTCACCACCTTGTTACATCATTTAAGCCTTTGCGACCCAATTCCACCGACACGACGAAGTATCGTTGAGGAAGTGAACCGAAATATTGGGACGACCTTGGCAAACCTTTACGACAACGTGCCCGCACTAGTCGATGAAATTTTAGGGGCCTATCAAACCCATTATGGAGAAGATTTATTTAAATTACACAAAGAAGGTATTTTAGCTGCAATCGAAGGTCGCCAATATCCCGATGCCTTAAACTCCCCCCCATTGATGCGACCTGCGTCCTGGCCCAGTTTTGATAGAGATGGCAATAAAAAAGCTACCGCTATGGGTATGCGCAATGGGATTCAAGATTTACGTATTGGTATTGCAACAAAACATATCAATACGATCGAGTCATGCATCGCTTGTCATGCCAAAGAAACTGAAAAAAGTCTCAGAGAGTCTCTTTTCGATTATGCTGACCAGCTCATCCCCCCTGCGCAGCAAATACCAGAGGATGACATTCAGTTAACCTTGTTGAAAATCCAAAACCAAGCGGCAAGATTCATTTCGAATAGAAACTTTGATGAACTGTTAGCGCATTATGAAAGAGCGCTCGCATACACCCGATTACTAACCATAGATGCTGAAGTTAAGGAACACTTAATCGTTATTCTTGAACAGCAAATACAAATTTCAAGAAGCATGGCTGCATTAACCAAGTTCTCAGGATTCTACAGAGAAGGTGACTTAAATCTTTCTGGTGATTTACAGCGTTTTCAAAAATTATTTGAAACGTACAAAGCGGCGATTGAGAAGGATACTGATGCTATTGAAATGAAGAGTCGAGAAGGAAAATCAATTCCTGCATCACAATTGATACTTGAAGAATACCACCACCTCATTGAGAAACATGATGCAACACTTCAAATGTTTCCAGAATTACTGAAAAAAGTACGATATTTTGGGATTCAATTACATTGCTTTGGTATGACCTATGGTGCCGGACATGTTCGGCAGGACTCATCGATTTTTGTCACCGTTTGGGATGCATTGTTTGCGTATATTATAACCCATAAAGAATTTGCCAAATATGACTTCTTTGCACCCTTATACGTCAATGTTTATAGTCATTTACAAGAGGAAGAGCGGATTAGTTTACATAAAAAATTACAAGACGGCAGCCCTGAAAGCAATGAAATATTGCAAACAATCTACACAAAATACACCACAGGCGCATTCTCAACCAATCCACAATACCAAAAAATTCCTGATTTTTACTGGGTCAATTCCGAACTAGATTGCCTACAACTGACATTACGTCATCATGATATGTTTGAAACATTCATCATTTCAAACACTAAAAGTGCAGCCAATTTACTAGAGGTGGAATCATTGCTCGCTATTTTCCCAAAAAAGCTTCGCCGATCACCACCAACTATCGTACCCTTACTTGAAACTAGGCAAGATATCGCAGCACATGAAAGAATCCTAACTGACTATATCAAAACCAAAAGCCATCAAACTCTTGAACTAGGTCTAACAAGTAGCGCGCCCCTAAGTACCAAAACTGTTATAGAAATCATGCTAGGATTTAGTGATACCGAGCGCGTTTCAGGGCTTTCAGCATTAGTAGCCATTCAAAAGGTTCAAGAAGACTTTTTCAAACTCGCAGTCCATTTAGGAGTGACTCCAAAGATCTATTACGGACCAGGTGGGGATATCAACCGGGGTGGGTTAAAAACTCGTTTTGAAAAAGCAACGTTACAAGGTAATGCTCGTTCTAATTTACTTAATACCGAAGAGAGTATCTTGTGGTATTTGGAGAATCTCTTCCATCAAGCTTATCAAAGCCATACCAATCCATCATCTATTATGGAGATATCTCTGTTAGCGCCGAATTTACGCGCATTATTAGAAAAAGCGATGGATGAAGGCGCCGCTTTTTATGAACGCTTACGTGAGAATGAGCAAGGCTTTGGCAAACTAATGGGTTGCCTTTTTGGGCACGGGCCTCAATGGATAGTAACCATGCTCAACTCAAGTTCAAGAGCAACCCAACGTGACATGATTGATAATCCTGTCGATAGAACTTCTTCTGTACAATCTAATGGGATACGGCCCGAGCGGTTCGTGCATATTGATAAACTTCGCGCAATCACAGCAGCGCAGATGCAAGAAATGTTAAGTGATAATCTTGATTTAATTGGTGCTTGTAAAGGGCTAAGAGCCATAGGCATTGAGGCTTGCGATGAGCTTCTCGATAACTCCAAGACTTTTCGTGATATGGTCGCTAAAGAGTGCTTTGGTGTTGCAACACGCAACTTATCCTTTAGTGCCTACGCACTCTTTGGCGAAGACCCTCTGTATTACCCACAAGATAAATCTCAACAGCTTCTGTGGGCCAAAGAGTGTGAAGACTATCCGCAAATGCTACAAGATAAGGACTTTGATATTGAAGCGATGAGCATGAATCCTGCCGAAAAGCCCAAACTGTTGACCATGTTATCAAGATTGTTTGCCTACATTGCAGTTGAATGTGACAATACTGAGCGCTTTTTAATTGAACTTTTGAAAAGACGCCACCCCATGAAAAAAGACACCACGAAATCTCGGGGTCAATCTGTAAGTTTGCTCTCAGGTTATCCTCTCTGGCAACAGCAAACAGAAGAAGTGATACACGAAGTAGAACCACTATCGTATATCCTAGCTCGCCTAACTCATCTCGTAAACAACGACGGAAACTTAGATGCTATCTACCCTGAGTTAAGGGATGAGGAAGCCCCTGACAGTAGGTTATCTGGTATAGGACGATTTGTTGGTGCTGTTGGTGCTGGAATTACGGCAGCAAGAATTATGCAGCCAGGATTCACCGAGAGTCTTTTTACTGACCTTCGTGAAAACACAAAACGACAAGGAGTGATCAATGCGGCATCTGAAACCGCTGCTATAGAAGGAGCTCTGCAATTATCTCGTGCAGAACATTTAAGCTTTTTTTCCTTACCAGCTGATGTAAGAAAAGAATTCGAACGGACCATCATTGCTAGGCATCATGTGCACACGCCGAGTAAACTATAGCAACCACTTTAATTGAAAGGTATCCATGATTAACGATGATAGAGGGGATATTGGCACCTCATCTAATCCATGATATCTCAAACCGTAGATGAAGTGTCAAAGCTCCTGTTGTTGTTTATATTGAAAATTGACTAGGAAAGTACCCTGCGGCGAAGACCCGCAGGGATTGAGAGCAAGTAAGTAATTAAACGGCCGATTTCGGGACGTAACATTTGAGCTGCTCAGCAAATTGTCGAAGTACATCTAACCCTGAATTTTCAGCTTGCTTACACCATTGTTGCAATGCTTCCACAAGCTCTTTTTGTGAAGATGCAGTTTTCAACCAAATATTTTGCAATGATTGACGATAGTGATATACCACTCGCAATTGCTCGTAACGGGCAAGTAGCGCTTGTAAACGTGAACTCGCTTTTGGAGAGAGTAAATTCTCCTGGCGACGCAGCAAACTTCCAGCCCGAGCAAATAGTTTACGGTCGGTTTTACTTCCAACATCAGTCTTTTTAACAACGCGCAAAATTGGCAAGACAACGCGCTTATAATAATCAGACATAACCTGAAAACGATTACCAATAACAGCTTTCACTGTATCGAGATCAACTATCTTTTTACCTTCTAGTTTTACCAATTGCGGCGGTAATTTTTTAACCTTCGCAAGTCCTAGAAAAGATAAACAGCGAATATACATCCAGCCGATATCAAATTCCCACCACTTCACTGAGAATTTAGCAGAAGAGGCGAAGGTGTGGTGATTGTTGTGCAATTCTTCGCCACCTATCCAAAATCCCCATGGAAAAACATTTGTTGCAGCATCTTTACATTCAAAATTACGGTATCCCCAATAATGCCCTATACCATTCACAACGCCTGCAGCCCAAACCGGAATCCACATCATTTGAATCGCCCAGATAGAAACCCCGGGCACGCCAAATAGAAATACATCAATCAAAAGCATGAGCAGAATACCTTTGGCGGAGTGCCGCGTGTAAATATTTCGCTCAACCCAATCATCTGGAGTTCCATGAGAATATTTATCGATCATCTCTGCATCATCAGAAGCTTGTCGATAGAGCTCTGCACCTTCCCAAAATACTTTTTTAATCCCCAGAACAACTGGACTATGCGGATCACCTACTATATCAGTTGTTGCATGGTGTTTTCGATGAATAGCAACCCACTCTCTGGTCACCATTCCCGTAGTAAGCCATAGCCAGAATCGAAAGGCATGACTAATCAGCGGATGCAGCGTCAAGGCTCGATGGGTTTGATGGCGATGTAAATAGATAGTAACAGAGGCAATCGTGAACTGGGTCAACACAACCGTTGCAACAACATAACCCCAAAATGACAAATTTAACGCACCAAAAATCATGGCTTTCTCCATTTGTTCGAACATTAACAATGTAGCGAACAATGTCAGTATTTATCCCAGGATAATCGATTTTACCCAAGAGAATACAAAGCTACTGCCTGCTACCAAGAAGATTATACCACAATTTGTTCAACTCGTGTTGCACTAAAGCCTATTGTGAACGATAATTTTGGCATACATCTTATCAACCTAGGCTTCCTATGAATAATAAAATTCAACAAATGCTTGCTCAAATCCCGAGCTTTCTTGTGTTAGGGATAGCGATTGCTTTGATCGTTGGCTTGTTTATTATGCTTTCTTACGTCCTCATTTGGGGTGTGTTTCTTGGAGGAATCATCTGGATAGCAATGGTCATCAAGAATTTTCTTTTTCCTCGCCTTACCAACAAAAAGGAAGGCCGTATCCTCGATCATGATGACAAAGAGTAACAATGAAGGCCAGTAAATTCTCAACATTTGGGATAATTATCCTCTCCGCTTTTTATACTCTGCTGGCCGCAAGCCAGTCGGTTTGCAGACAACTAACTGGCACGACCAATCGTAGATGGGTTGATACAACCATTCACCGTTGGGTTAAACGTGTACTAAAATTAGTTAAGGTCCAATGCCAAGTAATTAACCCCTATAATGTCGCCCCAAAGCCCGGACAACCGACGATTATAATGTGTAACCATAGCAGCCTTTATGATATCCCATTAAGCTTTCTTGCTTTTCCCCATCATTCCATCCGAATGCTTGCCAAAAAGGAAATGTACAAGATCCCTATCGTCGGTAAAGGAATGGACGCGGCTGAATTTCCTTTTATTGACCGTAAAAACAGACATCAAGCCATGCGCGATTTAGAGATTGTCAAAAATCTTCTAACCAGTGGGATTGTGATGTGGATTGCCCCTGAAGGAACTCGATCGAAAAATGGCGAACTGGCTCCTTTTAAAAAAGGTGCTTTCATTACCGCAATTGAGACCAAAGCTACCATCATCCCCATAGGTATTCGCGGAGCCTTTGATATTCTACCTGCCCGCACCTACCAATTTAATATCAATCAAACCGCTGAAATCCACATAGGACAATCGATTGATGCCTCAAAATACAAAATCGACACAAAAGAAGAGCTCATTCAAAAGGTCTTTGACACCATGCGCCAACTGGTTGGGGAGTCTGAAACTCCTTTTTAATGCATAAATCCATAGCCCTTACCATTTTTGGGTCCAACACTTGCCGCAAGACCCAAGCGCCTTGGATCTGATGCGGCAGTGACCAAATTTGTTTTTTTATCCCAAGTTATTACTTGCATACTGCCAAAGTACTCGGCCAACGGCATGAGATGATAGCCCATGATCTTCAATTTTTCTTGGAATGCCTCTGAAAAGGTATCTGGCTCAAACTGTAGCAAGTCCGGTAGGTATTGATGATGAAAGCGCATATCTGACACCATGGTAATAGCGCCAAAAGACCGGCTAAACGCCAATGTTGCTAACAGTACCATACTGGGGATCCTACTCCCTCCGGGCGTACCAAGGATAGCAACACGCCCTGGCGACTCAAGAAACGTAGGTGTCATGCTAGATAACGGTCTTTTTCCAGGCTCTATAGTGTTTTTTGAACCGCCCATCAAGCCAAACACATTTTTAACCGATGGATTGATCGAGAAATCATCCATTTCATCGTTTAACAAAACACCTGTCCCTGATGCCACTAGACTAGAACCGAAGATGAAATTAACCGACAACGTTGCTGCAACTCGATTTCCAGCGGTGTCAATAATAGAAAAATGAGTGGTATTGCTGTTGTGTTCATCATCTAACGTTTTGTTAGTCAATGTCCGACTAGGGGTTGCAGCTGTCTGATGGATCATTGCCCTTAATTCTTGGCTATTTTCTTGTGAAAGGATTTTTTGTATTGGAACATCGACAAAATCTGCATCAGCAAGTAATTCCATCCGTTGCCAAAAGCTTAAGCGCATAGATTCAGCAATGAGATGGACTTGTTCTAATTTTGTTAAATATTCCAATGGATAGCTGGAAAGTATATTGAGCATAAGGAGCAGTGTGATCCCCCCCGCAGAAGGTAAAGGCGCTGTGATCACATGCATGTTGTGGTAGTCGCCTTCAAGTGGTTGACGAATTTTTGCTTGGTAAGACGCAAGATCTTGCAATGTCCAAATTCCTCCAGCATGCCTTACGCCCTCAACAAGCGCTGACGCAACAACACCTCGATAAAAACCATCGTGACCGTCGTCAACAATCTTCTTTAATGTTTTAGCTAAGTCTTTTTGTATTAACCGCTCACCCAATGCGTAGGGGCGATTATCCTTTAAAAAGATAGCGCGTGTTGCGGGATATGTTCTTATTTGTTGCAACCTGTCTTGCATGCTCAAGAAATAATTCAATTGGTGATCAACTATAAACCCTTCTTCAGCAAGCTTGATGGCTGGGGCAAGTGTTTCTTTCAAGGGAAGACGACCAAACTTTTTAGCAATCAATACTAAAGCAGCTGGTTCCCCAGGAATTGCAGCAGAAAGTCCGCCATTTAATGATAGTTGCGCTATCACTTGACCATCTTTCCCTAAAAACATGTCTTTAGTTGCTTTCAAGGGCGCCGCTTCTCGCCCATCAACGAGCCAATTAGTATTGCCCTTTGCTTCATGTAATAGCCAGAAACCACCACCACCTAATCCAGAATGGTAAGGTTCAACCACAGCGAGAGCCGCACTGACGGCAACTGCTGCATCAAAGGCATTACCTCCTTTCGCGAGAACCTGAAGACCGACATTAGTTGCTAAAGGATGCGCACTGGCTACAGCGTATTCGTTAGGATGCTTTGCCTCAGACGCGGCCCGAGCAGTTAGTGTGAATATTGATAATAGCAGGTACGCGATATATTTCACCGACAAGGACTTCAATTTGAATACTCTCATAACAAAACCTTCAAGCGCTTATTCTTGTCTTTGAAATGCAGAAACCACAACCCGTGGAACAAATCCTGAGATGTCTCCACCAAGAAGTGCCACTTCCCTTACTAAAGTTGAAGAAACAAACATCGAATCTTCTGATGGGGTGAGGAAAACAGTCTCAATATCAGGCGATAACTTACAATTCATGCGCGCCAATTGAAACTCATACTCAAAGTCAGATACAGCACGCAAACCGCGTAGAATAATGTTTGCACCCTCATTTTTGGCAAAATCAACCAATAGTGCGTTAAATGGTTTAACAGTTACTCGAGCTAAATGCCTCACACTTTGTTGAACAAGCTCAAGTCGCTGAGTCAATGGGAAAAAAGGTTTTTTACTATCATTGGTTGCAACGGCAACAACAAGCTCCTGAAATAATTTAGCACCTCGGGTAATGATATCCATATGCCCATTGGTGATGGGATCAAATGTGCCGGGATAAATCACTTTTTGCTTCATAGTCATATAGATAGATTGCATGAGTTCGAAGTCTAGCGTATTGTTGATGTGAAAACTATATTTTAGATCCTTAAACGTAGCGTTGGGGCTTCTTGATGACATTTTTAAAAAAAATTTGTTTTATTTCGATTCTAATTACTACAGCCTGCACCACAACCAAACCACCTCAAGAGCTCTCGGTAAATAATAATCTCGGCACACAAACTGCCTCGACCTCATCCGAAATCAATGCCAGAAAAAATGCGAGTTCAATCACCTCCTGGGAAATGTCAGGGGCAATTGCCGCGAAAAACCAACAAAAAGGATGGTCCGCCTCAATTAACTGGATTCAATACAACAGCAATCAGTACCAAATTAGACTCATGGGCCCCCTGGGAGGGAGTACCATCATCATTGAGAAGAAAGGTAGTCACATCATCTATCGAGATGGATCAAAAAGCATTGCCTCAACAAATGCGGAGGAACTATTACAAAAACAAACAGGGGTTAGATTGCCCGTTCGAAATTTGTTCTACTGGGTACGAGGTCTGCCCGCGCCCGGACAGTTTGAGTCATACAGCTACGATGCAGCGCACCATTTAAATCATCTGAAACAATCAGGTTTCAACATTACTTGCTCTGATTATACCTACGAGAAATCGGTGATGCTCCCACAAAAAGTGATTGTGCAAGGTAATGGCGTGATTGTAAAATTAATCATTAGAAAATGGAATATATAGCACCATAACACTCAATAAAGGATGCCTTTTTTTTATATAGTGCCGTTGACAATCTCAGTAAATCGCTGCAAAATATGCACCAATTCGCCGGCATAAAATTTGCAAGTGGATAAAACAGTTAAGAATCACCAAATATTGGGGTGTCGCCAAGTGGTAAGGCACAGGGTTTTGATCCCTGCATTCCTAGGTTCGAATCCTAGCACCCCAGCCAAACACTTGTTGATTCAAGTAAACAGACAGCAGAAGATATCCGTAAAGACAGCGTTCTCCGGAATCAAATAACAACAATAACATCTTACTGGCTGTCTTCTGCTATGTGTTTAATTACCTGATTCATATCACACGAAGGTGTACACACATGTCAACAATGATGATTTTCAACGGGAATGCAACACCCGATCTAGCACACAAAATTTCTTCCCATCTGAACGTTTCAATTGGAAAGGCTAATGTTGGTACCTTTAGCGATGGTGAAACCATGGTTGAGATCCTAGAAAATGTTCGCGGCATGGACGTTTTTGTCGTTCAATCGACTTGTGCACCAGCAAATAACAACTTAATGGAATTGCTAACGATATCTGATGCCTTAAGGCGTTCATCTGCTGCGCGCATAACAGCCGTCGTTCCCTATTTTGGATATGCCCGCCAAGATAGACGTGTACGATCAGCACGTGTACCCATTACAGCAAAAGTCGTCGCAGATATGATGGCCTCTGTTGGTATCTGTCGTGTTCTTACCGTTGATTTGCATGCCGACCAAATTCAAGGTTTTTTTTACATGCCAGTTGACAACGTCTATTCAACACCGATTATGCTGCAGGACATAAAGCAACAAGCATTTAATCACCTCATGGTTGTTTCACCTGATGTGGGAGGGGTGGTCCGCGCAAGAGCAATGGCTAAACGTCTCAATGATGCGGAGTTGTCTATTATCGACAAGCGTCGCAGTGGACCTAACAAATCTGAAGTGATGCACATCATAGGCGATCCTAACGATAGAAACTGTATTATCATCGATGATATTGTGGATACAGCGGGCACGATGTGTTCAGCAGCTAATGCGCTAAAACAAAGTGGGGCAATTAGTGTTCGCGCGTACATTACCCACCCAGTCCTCTCAGGACCAGCAATTGAGAATATTGAACGCTCAGCACTGGACGAAATTGTCGTGACTGATACCATCCCGCTAAGTGCTAAAGCACAGCAATGTAAAAAAATTAGAGTCATCAGCCTCGCTGACATTCTTGCGCAAGCAATCAAGCGCGTGAATATTGAAGAGTCTGTGAGCTCCATGTTCCAGGATTAAACTCACAAACCTATATTGGCCCCGTAGAAAATAGTTTTGCATCTAATCCTTCTGGAACAGTCGCGTCATGGGGAGGGATTGGGCGGTTAAAAAATCTTCCTTTTCCACCTGTTGGCGCTGATGGTGATGGCACAAAATAATTGTATCTATCACTAGCGCTATCACGAGCGGGAAACAAATTACGAATGTAGTTGATACAGTAATTCATAAGATCGTAAAAAATTTGGATCATCTTAGCTAATAGACTTAAATTTGCAGGTGCTACATCTGATTGAGTAAACTTCTTCCCAAGAACCTCAAGATCGACCCCAGTTAGCAAATCAGTCTCTATGCTCTTGGCAATCTGTCGTATATCAGCAAGTTCTTCTTTTGAAACAACAAGCTCTGACTGTATTTCAGAAGCTTTGACAAACATAGCGTCAATCTCTTCTCGGTGAACATCCATAAATTGCTTATATTCAGCTCGCTTTTTTAGTAGTTGTTGGATCTTCTCACGTTTCGCATTTAATGCTACAAGCTCACTTGCATCAATATACACACCTAGATGCGTTAACCAGGCTGCTTGTGTAGAAATCTGAATACACTTCGCTTCCAAAAGAGATAATTTTTGAAATAAACTTTCCCAAAACTTGGGTTGGTACACTATCTGCTGATCCAGTCTGTCCAATTGCTTTTCAAGAGAATCGAAAATCTCCTGAAACAAAGTGATACCTTGCATACATTGATTTTTAAAACAATAAGACATCATATCAAGTTTTAGTTTTTCCTGACGCATGACTTGATTAAAATCATACCCTGCATGGGCTACAATCTTGGCTTTAAGCGCTTGTCGAGCAATTGGATCCTTCAACCATCTTAACTTGAACAGATGATGCGAAGGGTTATAAATACTATCGTCATCAGGGTCATCCTCTACGATACGCTTCTGTTCGGCAGCAGTGCTAAGGTTAGATACCACTTCTTGTAAATGAAGTTCCTCTAGTTCTATGATCTGATGCTCATATTTATCATATTGATGTTTCAATTTACCTAGCTGCTCTAGAGTAATCGAAGGTCTTACATGAAAAGCTTCTACAACCCCTTCAATAGAATCTATTAACTTTGATCTTTTACTCTCCAACTCAAACAAACGATTCACTGAATGGCTAATGGAAACACGATGAAAATTTAAAAGAAAATCAGAAAAACTCAGCGTGAATTCCGCGCCATATTTTACTCTCCTATTCCAAGGATTGCGCAATATTACATTATATGACTTAGATGAGGTGGCTTTTTTGGTAACTGGATCAAAACCATGCTCGTCATGACTATCGACACCAATGATTGTAAATGCGTGATATCCGAAACCTAAGGTTTCTGCTGACCCCGCAGCAATAAGCTGACCATGATCGATTGCATCTTTTAAACTATCAAAATAATCAAGTTGTTTTCTCGAATAAAGTTCCGTAGCTGTCTTTATTACCTCACCCGGGAACAACCACGAGGATATATCTTTAAATACAGAAGCAAGATGATCAGAATCTTCCTGCAAACTATCAGCCGTAGTAAGATTCAACAATTCAAACTTATCGGATCTGTATTCGCGTTGGCCCATAATGGACTTCTCGTGATCCTCACGCAAACCCATAATCACATAAAATGCGTCATTAGCATTAATACCATAAAATCCTGCTATAGAAGGATTTCTCGCCCGGCCAGGAAATTCAACAGACGTTACAGCTGCTTCTAAAACATCCAACCATAGCGCTTTATGACGGCTCATCTGGGTTAAATCTTGTTTGACGATCTTTGCTGTATTAATATGAACATACTCAGGCCTTGACGTCTTAGGATTAAAGAGTCTAACCGTAGTTGTACCATCATCATGTTGCCTCATCATGTTACGTATAAAATACTTACCATTTGGATGGTTTAAGATCGACTGAATTGCCGCAAGCAGCCCACAACTTCCAATAGAGCCTTGCATAACTTCATTCAATAAGGGAGAATCTTCTCTTGGAAAAAGGTACTCCGTGCTCAACTGAAAGTGCTCATCAAAAACAAAGGCCTTTGTTGGTTCGTCTATTTCAACTGTATCATAGCGAGCATCTTCGATGAAGTCTTCACAGTAGATATAAGAGTATTTCGTAATTTGAAACAGTAGCTTACCATCCTTACTGGATGTACTGAGTGGCCGTATTATGATAGGAGTGCCTTTAGCAATTATCTCAGATTCATTGACACGAATATCCTCATTCGCTCTGCCTTTTACCCCTGAATAAAAGCGTCTCTGCTCCTTAGCTACTTCGCTAAAGTTGATATATAAGTTACCTGTTTTCATTGAGCGCTCCAGACTATATCATGTGATTTTTTTAAGTTAAGTTACCTGTTTTTGGTCATGTTATCATAATTATATTAAGTTAATATTAAGCCGCAGATTCCTGTGCACCACGAAAACTCACCTTCGCTTGTAATTGAAGGTGACCGCTAGACGAATCATAGTTGATCAATTAATTAAATTGCACCAAAACAAGAGTAAGAGTTTCTGATATAGTCAAATGCAACCGAGTGTTACATAAAGTGATTAAGAAAGGTTTTGATTTTCTGGAGGTGATATCGGATGAAATACCTAAAATCTCAAAGACCGGCATTAAAACTATCAAATACATAAAATATCGCATGGGCCTACTAAGGTATTTACCTACTGAAAACATCTACTATAGTTTTTAGACATCCTTTGGTAGAGAAATTTATGCTTTAGACATAATAAGAGCTTAGCCTTGATTGTCAGTATCGTGGATGATGAGTTCTTGTGCATTACACCAAGGTCTGTCACAACAGAGAAAAAACGACAGACCTAACGCGTGTTGAATTAAGCACTTAGTCGCGAGTACCAACGTATTTATCATCAAAATAACGACGTAGCTTG
>JBIIJL010000003.1:0-56791 GCA_044233795.1 Legionella sp.
GGTTCTGAGTGTGCCGCGACTGATTCCTAACATGACAGCCGCACGTGATTGATTGTATTTGCAATGCTCCATCACAGCTCTAAAAAGAGGCGTTTCGATTTCTTCCAAAACAAACTGGTATAAATCTACAGGGTCAGTCCCTTTAAGCTCTGAAAAGTATTGTTGAACTGACTGTGTCACACTAGCTGCAAGAGATGCGGTAGTTGACTCCCCAGCTTCATTGCTGATTGTTGTCATTGTTTTTTAACTCCTTCTTTTAAAAACAGCATTTTAACTAATTGAACAATTCATGACAAGAACTCAATGCACGAATTACCTTTAAAAATCAATAATAAATGGGCAGATTACATGCCCATCCATCAAGATCTTGAAACTTAGAATGCCAACATTGCTGAATTAAATGGTTTGCCATTCACAGTTAACTCTCCTTGCAACAGTTTGAGCTCAATAACATACTCAGAACCTTGCAATGTAAGCAACCCAGATTGCACCATCTCAGAAAGTTTGGCATCAACTTGACCCTCTGCCTGACGCTCCGCATCAGCTGCAGACAGAGGTTTCTCTTGACCTTGTGCCATTTCAGTACTAAGTTGAACTGACTGGGGCGAAGGGTTGCTAATTGTCGCCTGAGGAACCGTCATGATTGACGCGCCTTTTTCTGAAGTGTCTACAACAGTCGCGTCGGCTAAAGCTGTGCCAGCCTTTACTCCCTCGCTCGTATGTGGTGCAGAAGGTTGCGTAGATAAACTCTCTTTGCCGCCTACTGCGTCCGGAGTTGATGAATTATTACCCGCTGCTTTAGCTATATCATCAACTGCTGTCCCAGTAGAAACAGGCTGTGATTTATCTTGATCGACCTTCATTTGCTGAATCATAGCTTGCTGTATCGTGGGTTGAGTCATCACCTTCTGCTTAAGTGCTGTAAGTACTATCCTTCTTACAAAACTTGTGGGTAATTTCAGCATTCCATTTCCTTTCACCTTTTGTACAATCTGGAAAGGATTTCCTGCTTCACCCTCTGGCATAGTTACCAATAAGTTACCAGACACTACCCCCTCAGGCATAACTAAACTGAGTTTGGAAATTTCAAATTGTGCTCCCTTACTTAGCAATTTGGGAAGATCTGGGAGGAGCGCTAACAGAGCCTGCTGACGTTCGCTATCCGTACCTTGCTGCATTCGATTTGATTGCTCATTAATATCAGCCAATACCTTGGCATCAAGGTTTGTAACTGACATTTCCCAATTCGCTGGCCCGTAAGGTTTGCCATCAGCGAATACACGATTTACCGAAGCATTGAAATGCGTACCAAACAAACCATCTTTCACATCACTATCAGTGCTTAAATTCAAGTCTTCGATAGCCAACAATTTTTGATTATTTTCTTGAGCCACAATGCTTGGTATCGATAAAGTTGCTTTACCCATATATAAACCAGTGTCGGTTCGGTGCATATCATAGGCACTGGTCATAGTGCCAATGGTCGTCACAACTTTCTCGCTGGTCCATTTTGCACCATCAAAATGAACACCCCCATACATGTTTTTCATGTTGGAGGAGATATTCATATCACTATCTAAGCCAAGCCATTTGAGTTGGTCAACACCTTGTTTAGAAATAATTTGAAACTCAGGGACACGAATATGAAGACTACTAGCGTTTAAGTAGTTCACAAATAAATTTAGAGCAAGTGTAGGTTTCGTGGAGGCTGGTGTGAATAATGACGCAAATTTATCCGAGAAAGCCGGTGGCATTGTCAGGTCGCTTTCTGCATAACCTAAACCAAACCTCAAGCCCGATTTAGCATAAATGATTGGACCATGATAAATCGTGATTGGCATTTGGATTTTATAATCTTGCGCGGCAACTACTATTGATTGGCCATTTTGATCTTTGTTAACGCGCTCTGGAACATGCAACCGCCAGTTAAGCACAGAAAAAGATGTGAACCATCCCCTGTCATAATGATCAATATCAGCATACAAGCCATTCGATTGGTTAACGATAGCGATACTTTTCTTGAGTGAATTTTCAGTGACGATCCCCATTCCATAGTAACTACCAAGGACTAGCCCACATAGAACAATCACTAATCCCATCAATTTTTTCATTCTCATCTCCGAGTTTTCATGGCGACATCGATGTCGCCACACAATTTGAAATAGTGCTACAAAAAATGAATCGTAACAATTAAAGCACGAGTTGGGTCATTTGGAAAAGATAATACCCAAAATTTTAGTGCGCTCTGATAGGTCTACAATAAGTCTCTTTAACTGTAAATGCCAATCCTAATGCTATTAAAGAACAAATCGGCAAGATTCGAAAGCCATATTGAAAATCACTGAGCATTAAACTTCCAACGTTGTAACCGCGCGGTCCTGCCACTGAGTCTACCAAACGACCAACCAGCGGTTGCATGAAAGCACCAACAAAAATTGAAGTCATGTTTGTAAAGGCGATTGAAGTACCCACAACATTCCTGTCATGAATTTCTGTCGAAACTGCATAGGAAATCGCAACGCCCGTGTTGGTCAAGCCAAAAAGAAAGAACAATGTATAAGCGATTGAATCATCCATTTCAGGTATGAACACAAATAAAGTGGTCATAACAACACCGAATAAAGCAGATAAGATCATCAAAGGCTTGCGACGCCCTAATTTATCAGAGAGCCATCCTGAAAAAGGACCACCGATACCCCAACCAATAAATATCAACCCTGTAGCAAAGGCAGCTGAATGCGCGGTGAGTCCTCTTCCAAACTGAAGATATGCAGGTCCAATGGATTCACCAATAACCGCCGTAGGTCCGAATAAAAAGCCTGCGTAAAGTGCATTAAGCCAGGCCTGTCGATGAGTCAGAACAACACGAAGACTTTGAAAAATACTTAATCCATTTTCAAATTTTACTTCCTGTCTTTTTGAGACGGGAGTATCTTGGATATATTGATAAAGAAGCGCTGCGAGGGCAATAAAAAGAAAGGCCATAATCAGCATACTATGCCGCCAGCCTACCGCACTTACCAAAAAAGAAACGGGTGCTTCACCTGCTGCAGCACCAAGCATCCCAAGGGCTTGAGTCAAGCCTGCAAGTAAGCCAAGCATTGCAGGAGGAAACCATGAAGTAGCCAATCGTAATGCGCTAACAAAGGCAAAAGCCGCACTAAAGCCAATTAACATCCTGCCAATAGAAGCACCCAATAGCCCATTCGCCAAACCAAAAACACAGCAACCAAATGCCGTAATTAAAGACATAACAGTCAATATAGAACGAATGCTCATTCTATCGACGGTCAAGCCTACAGGAATCTGCATAATAATGTAGGGGATATAGAACGATGCAGTCAAAATACCAAATCCCGCCTCATTGATTCCAAAGTCCATCTGCAAAAAACGATGCATTACGCCAGGAGCTACTCGCGCTAAATAGTCTGAAAAAAAGAAAGCGGCTGCTAACCCCCAAACGAGCCAAGCAAAACCATATTGATTATTTGTCGTTGCGCTATCTTTTTTTAGCACACTGGTGATAGTCATGATGTCAACCTACGCTTGGTCCAATGATTAAAAATAGCTATGTTTGTTGTTCAAATCAAAATCAACATAGCAGCAATAAAAACTCATTATACGGCTCCTCTGAACATTTTCAACCGTTTAAAGTCGTTGTTCTTTTTGAGCATCCCACCCACGTTATTTCAGGTACTGCTCTTATCATTGATACTCGCGTATAATGAGCAACTCAAATGAATTAATTGAGTTTCTTTACATGAATGCCTTAGAAACTGCCATTGAGCAGGCCATTGCTTCCCAAGGGGAGCTTAAGCAAGCTAATAAAGCTTATTTAGAGTTTATTAAAGCTAATTTTTTCCTCCCTATCGAAAAGCAATCTGCAAGTAGCGAGCCCGAGGTACTGTATTTTATTGATAAAGAACAGGTATTTTTACCTGTTTTTTCGAATCGAGTATTTTTTGATACCTGGGCACAAGAAATCAAAAATGATATTCACCTCCTCGAATTAACTGGTGTTAATCTTCTGAAAGGGTTAGGTGATGACGTCACTGTTTGCATGAATATTGGCAGCCCGCTCTATAAGGAATTCAATCCCAGCGAACTAGCGCGGATGCGCAGCATGGTTTTAAAGCTTTTCAAATGAAAAAATCACAGGTTAGTGTTTAACTAGCCTGTGATTTTGAAAAAAATCAGAATTCAACAACTGAACTTATGCTACTAAATCGATGAGTTGATACCCAACAACAGCCGAGACAGCGATGATACCGGTTATTTCAAGTACGGTAATAAAAAAGTCCGCAAAATGATCGCCATAGACTAGATCGTTTGCAGCTTTTACTTCATCTTTCTCAGCAAGCCCCTGGATAGTGATGTTACCCTCGGTTAATTCATACAGCGGTTTCTCGCCGTAAACACCATCCCACCATCCTTCAAGCCATTGTTCAGACTCTTTAGAGCCAATACTATATGGGTTCTCTTCTTCACTGACTTCAGCAAGCGCACACTCATAGCCATACGAATAACATTCTTCAAGACTTGGATGTTCAATGTTAAAGCGCAGCGAAAGGTGCGGCAACAACGTAGTTATATCGTACATATTGATACCCCTTATCCTCTTGATGTAAGGTTCTCAGGAACATCAACCTTATCTTGTTCTCACATTCCTCTGTGAGTCTTTCTTAGTAACTTAGGCAACCTTGGCTTTTTTACAGAGACAAAAAGGCCTCGATTGACATGATTCCATTCTACGATGACTTGGGGTTCTTGGTAAATAGTCAGATGATTTTTTACTCATTCTTGACGATTGGATGTTTGTTTGATCACATGTGGGTTTGTTTGGCCTACAGGCTAGCATTATATCAAGGTGCGAGACGACGGTGTCTCCATTGATCTTGGTCTTGATAATAGTGAATTCTATCATGCAAGCGGTTTTCTCGACCTTGCCAAAACTCAAACTCCTCTGGCAATAACATAAAGCCACCCCAATGATTTGGTCTTACCACTAAGGCTTGTTGATGTTCTGCTATCAATCGATTGAGGTTCTCTTCTAGTTCTAAGCGATGAGCTATCTCGGCGCTTTGAGGAGAAGCAATCGCGCTGAGTTGGCTTTCTAATGGCCTGCTCGCAAAATACTCATCAGACATCGAGGCACTTGTCTTTTTTACACGCCCACGAACCCTCACTTGACGCGCCATTTCTGGCCAATAAAAATTGAGTGCAGCATATGGAGTGGCACTTAACTGAAGTGCTTTTACACTTTGATAGTTGGTGTAAAAAACAAACGACCCATCCAAAATTGCTTTAAGAAGCACGACCCGTGTGTCAGGATGCCCAGCCTCATCAACCGTTGCAAGCACCATCGCAGTGGGGTCGCTTTTCTCAGAGGTTAACACTTCAGCAAACCAGTGTTTGAACTGAGCAATAGGGCAATCATTGGCTTCTTTTTCGCTCAAACTAAGATTGCCATACTCCCGGCGTATGTTTGCTAGGGCATCCCACGCGGTCATGAAACTACCAGCCCGTGATTTCTTGAACAGCATCACCCAACTCTGCCGGTGAACGAACCGTTCTAACTCCGGCAGCTTCAAGTGCTTTAAATTTATCTGCTGCAGTTCCCTTGCCGCCTGAAATGATTGCCCCAGCGTGCCCCATGCGTTTTCCTGGGGGTGCCGTTACACCGGCAATATAGCCCACTACAGGTTTTTTTACATGCGATTTGATATATTCTGCAGCTTCTTCTTCAGCAGTTCCGCCAATCTCACCCACCATAATAATGGCTTCAGTTTGGGGATCTTTTTCAAATAACTCGAGCACGTCAATAAATGAGGTGCCGGCAATAGGATCGCCGCCAATGCCAACGCAGGTGCTTTGTCCAAAACCCTTATCGGTCATTTGCTTGACCGCTTCATAAGTTAATGTACCAGAGCGAGACACAACACCCACCTTTCCTGGCAAATGAATAAAACCTGGCATAATGCCAATTTTACACTCACCAGGAGTGATGACCCCAGGACAATTTGGCCCAACTAGCCGACTATCTGTATTATTTTCAAGATAAACTTTAACTTGAAGCATATCAAGGACTGGGATCCCTTCAGTAATACAAACAATCAATTTCACCCCTGCATCAGCGGCTTCGAGAATAGAGTCTTTGCAAAAAGGCGCAGGAACATAAATAACACTTGCGTCAGCATGTGTCGCATCCACAGCCTCACGAACGGTGTTAAATACTGGCAAATCAAGATGCTTTTGCCCCCCCTTGCCTGGTGTTACTCCACCAACCATCTGGGTGCCATAAAGAATCGCTTGTTCAGAATGGAATGTTCCTTGTTTTCCAGTAAAACCTTGACAAAGAACCTTGGTGTTTTTATTTATTAATATACTCATTGTTAGCCTCAGGAAATAGATTAAGCAATTGCCGCAACAATCTTCTTTGCTGCATCAGTTATACTGTTTGCAGCAATCACATTCAGCCCGCTTTTATTTAGAATATCTGCGCCCAACTCAGCATTGTTACCCTCGAGTCTCACGACGACTGGAACATTGACATTCACTTCTTTAACAGCAGCAAGGATTCCATCAGCAATTAAATCGCAACGTACGATACCGCCAAAAATGTTCACCAAAATGCCTTTTACATGTTCATCTGAAAGGATGATCTTGAACGCTTCACAAACCCGCTCTTTGGTAGCGCCACCACCTACATCCAGAAAGTTTGCAGGCTCCCCACCATATAGTTTGACAACATCCATAGTAGCCATTGCAAGCCCTGCGCCGTTGACCATACAGCCAATTTGGCCTTCCAGAGGAATATAGTTAAGCTCCCACTCATAGGCATGGTTCACCCGCTCATCTTCTTGAGTGGTATCTCTTTGTGCTTTCAATTTTGGGTGACGATAAAGTGCATTGTCATCTAAGGTAACTTTGCCATCCAGACAAACCAAATCCCCAGTGGCCGTCACCACAAGTGGATTTATTTCAAGTAAGCTTAAATCACACTCTACAAACATTTTACCAAGCGCTGTCATCAACGATGTAAATTGACGGATCTGCTGTTCATTAAGCTCGAGCTTAAAGCCGAGTTCACGACTTTGAAATGGCATCACACCAACCAGCGGATCGACATTTATACTAAAAATTTTATGAGGAGTCTCTTCGGCAATTTTTTCAATATCAACCCCACCTTCTGTTGAAGCCATAAACACGACACGCCGAGTAGCTCTATCAACCACTGCCCCTAGATATAATTCACGAGCAATATCGCTAGGCTCCTCAACCAATACCGCATTTACTGGCTGACCATGTTTGTCTGTTTGGTAGGTGACTAGTCGAGTGCCCAATAAAGACTCAACATATTGACTCAGCTCTTCAGTAGTGGAAACAAGCTTCACACCACCAGCTTTACCGCGGCCACCCGCGTGAACTTGCGCCTTAACTACCCACCGTGAGGAAGATAACTGTTGTATCACTTGCAAAGCATCATCAACGTTATATGCGACAAATCCACGAGGAGTAGGCACGCCATAACTTGCAAATAATTGCTTAGCTTGGTATTCATGTAAATTCATTCTTTCAACCTTATAAAAACAGCCATATCAACATTGTAACTACGCGTCCTATATCCCTAGCAGTTACACATTAAGCAATAAACGTGATGGATCTTCTAAGAGTTCTTTGACACTCACCAGGAATTGTACAGAATCTTTCCCATCAATCAAACGATGATCATAAGACAATGCAACATACATCATAGGTCTAATCACAATTTCGCCGTTCTCAACCATCGGCCTTTCTTGGATTTTATGCATACCAAGAATACCTGTTTGTGGAGGATTGATGATAGGAGTTGCGAGCAATGATCCAAACACACCACCATTTGTAATCGTGAAGGTGCCGCCTTGCATCTCTTCAATAGATAATTTCCCAATGCGAGCTTTCGAAGCCAGCTCACTAATTTTTTGCTCAATTTCGGCCATACTCAGCTGATCTGCATCTCTGACCACTGGCACCACAAGTCCACGTTCTGTGGATACGGCAACACCAATGTCAAAATAACCATGATAGACGATATCTTGGCCATCGATGGAGGCATTCACCGCCGGAAAGCGTTTCAGTGATTCGACAACAGCTTTGGTGAAAAATGACATGAAACCAAGCTTAACGCCATGTTTTTTCTCAAAGTTATCTTTATATTCAGCCCGAAGGTCCATCACAGCTTTAAGATTAACTTCATTGAACGTTGTCAGCATTGCCGCATTATGTTGTGCCTCAAGCAATCGCTCAGCCACTTTCGCACGCAACCGCGACATTGGCACTCGGCGCTCCTCACGAGGACCTGCACTAACTGCCACAGTGGAAACGTCTAATTTACTAGCTTTTCCTGACCCATTTCGACTTGTTTCAATAAAAGAGACCACATCTTCTTTCGTAATGCGACCATCTTTACCAGAACCTTTGATTTGACTTGGTGTTAAATCATTTTCGAGAAGCATACGTCTTACTGCAGGGCTTGTTGCACTATCTTCTAAAGAGGTTTCTGTGACCAATGTTTGAGAAGCCACCGGTTGTTTTACATGGGCTACTGTCCCGCTACCTTCAGCAATTTTAGCCAGCAATTGCCCTGAATTAACAGTATCACCTTCTTTAAATAAGATTGCCTCTAGCACACCGTCAGCAGGAGCTGGTACTTCCAGAACAACTTTATCTGTTTCGAGGTCGACAATGTTCTCATCACGGGTAACACTATCCCCAACCTTTTTATGCCACGATGCAATCGTTGCATCTGCCACTGACTCTGGTAGCAGAGGTACTTTAACTTCAATTGACATGATGATACCTTCTCTAGTTTTGTTTTATTTTCGATGCTGTGATTGCGCGATTTTAGCCCAACAATGCCTGCTCAACCAGCCCCTTCTGCTGCTCTGCATGTAAATAAGCACTTCCAACAGCCGGTGCGGCCGCAAAGCCTCGCCCTGCATATTGCAATGACTGTCCTTCAAGAAGGCAGTCCTCCATATTATGTTGTGAGGAAAACCACACGCCTTGATTCTGAGGTTCCTCCTGACACCAAACTATTTTTTGAGCATTTGCATACTTTGCTAGTTCCTCTACCAAGGACTCCTTGGGAAAAGGATAAAGCTGTTCGATACGAATCAATGCTACATTCTCTAGTAAATCATCACGGCGCTTTTGCAATAGATCATAATAAACTTTGCCACACGAGAGCACGACACGCGTCACTTTACTTGCATCGATAGTATCAACCTCAGGAATAACCGTATAAAATTTACCTTGTGATAAATCTTGAAGTGGTGAAACTGCAAGTTTATGACGCAACAAGCTTTTGGGTGTCATCACAATAAGCGGCTTACGAAACTTTCGTATCATCTGTCGACGCAACAAATGAAAAATTTGTGCAGGTGTTGTTGGCGTGCAGACTTGGATATTTTGTTCGGCACACAATTGCATATATCTTTCTAGTCTAGCGGATGAATGTTCGGGGCCTTGCCCCTCGTAGCCATGAGGTAAAAGCATCACCAGACCACACAACCGTCCCCATTTTTGCTCACCTGAACTAATAAATTGGTCAATCACGACTTGGGCACCATTGGCAAAATCACCGAATTGCGCCTCCCAAAGTACGAGCGACAACGGCTCAGAAGCAGCATATCCATATTCAAATGCCAAAACTGCCTCTTCAGATAAAACAGAGTCAATCACAATGAAAGGGCGCGCACTATCTGTGGCTACTTTCTCAAGTGGAATATACTTATCCCCTGTATTTAGTTCATAAAGCGCTGCAAGTCGATGAGCAAATGTACCCCGTCCACTGTCTTGCCCGCAAAGACGAACACCATAACCCTCATTCAAGAGCGAGGCGTAAGCCATGGTTTCAGCAAATCCCCAGTTCATTGGCAGTTCACCTGATGCCATTTTTTCTCGATCTTGAAACAAGCGTTTAACAACTGGATGTAGATTAAAACCTTCCGGTAACTCTTGTAGTTGTTTGAACAATGCCTGAATTTTTTGTTCTGGCACCGTCGTATCGGCAGGGTCTGTCCAATTTGCATTAAGGTAGGGCGTCCAATCAATTGCATGTTTTGCACTAAGACCATCTTGAATTGTCTCAACAACAGCATCACCTTTATCGAGCTTACTTCGATACTCCTCCATCATTGCATCCACTTGCTGCTGCGATATCAAGCCCTTCTCTATCAATTGATGGGCATAAATCTCCCGAAGAGGTCTCATTGATTTTATTTTGTGGTACATCATAGGTTGCGTGACCGAAGGTTCATCCGCTTCATTGTGCCCTTGTCGACGATAGCACACCAAATCAATCACTACATCGCGTTTGAATTTCATACGAAATTCAAATGCCAATTGAGTGGCGAACACACAGGCTTCTGGGTCATCTCCATTAACATGAATCACTGGTGCTTCAATCATTTTTGCAATATCTGTGCAGTATAATGTAGAACGCGCATCCCTTGGATCGCTTGTGGTAAAACCCACTTGATTATTAATCACGATATGCACTGTTCCACCAGTACAAAAGCCTTGGGCCTGGGAAAAGTTGAAGGTCTCCATCACCACCCCCTGCCCTGCAAAAGCAGCATCGCCATGCAAAACAACCGGGACAACGGCGTCTTTTTTTACCAAATCATGACAACGCCTCAGACGAGATCTCGCCGAACCTTGTACTACAGGCGCAATAATTTCTAAGTGCGATGGATTAAATGCTAAAGCCACATGTAAAACGGGACCTGCCGCTGTCGGAATATCTGAAGAAAAGCCCATATGGTATTTAACATCACCTGTGCGCTCTAAATGAATTTTGCCCTCAAATTCCTGAAACAATTGCTCAGGTTTTTTGCCTAACACATTGACAAGAACATTCAGACGTCCCCGATGCGCCATACCAATGACAAGTTCTTTAACAGTGTGTATGCCACACAACTGAATAATTTCTTTCATCATTGGGACAAGTGAGTCTCCTCCTTCGAGAGAGAAACGCTTCTGCCCTACATATTTTGTACCCAAATAACGTTCAAGACCATCTGCAGCAATTAGTTCTTTTAATATTTCGCATTTCTTATCACCTGCAATTCGAGCTTCATTGTGGATTGACTCCAATTTCGATTGAAGCCAAGCTCTTTCTTGATTGTCAGCAATATGCATAAACTCAACACCAATACTTCCGCAATATGTTTCACGCAAGATCTGGTTAATCTCTTTGAGCGATAAATATTCCTTTGGAAATGACTTCCCTGCAAAAAAGGTTGTGTTTAAATCACCATCATTCAACTGGTAGTATGACGGTTCTAGATCAGGTACTTTGGACCTGGAGTCCATATTTAAAGGGTCAAGTTTAGCATTGAGATGCCCGAGTCTTCGGTAAGCATCAATGAGGCTCGTTACACTCGCTTGCTTGTTTTCTATCTGAGTAACTTGAGGTTGTTTTTTACCATCTTGTTCCAGGAAATAATTGCGAATCTCACGATGTGATGTTTCTTGTAGCAGGCCACCAACCACAGGAAGGGATTTAAAAACATCTTGCCAATCAAGCGGCACCGAATGGGGATCGGCTAAATAGTCTTCATATAAACCATCAACATAAGCCATGCTTCCACCAGACAGGTAGGAGCTTAGCTGTTCATCACGCAGAGTATTACTGCTCATTATGTTTCTCTCCAAAGGGCAAGGCGCTCTCCCTATGCTCTCTCAACCATAAAATCAATCACACCCAAAAACCACGTTATAGGCATGAAACAATAAGGCCAAGGTAATATAAGTATTCGGCGACCTATTTGAATTTATCAAGTTTCTTGGGTCAACATTTGTTTGCGTATCTCACCAATAGCTTGGGTTGGATTGAGTCCCTTCGGGCAAACATTTGCACAATTCATAATTGACCGACAACGAAACACACTAAATGGATCCTGTAGTTTCGCCAAACGATGCGTAGTCGCCTTATCACGACTATCCGCAAGAAATCGGCGCGCTTGCAGTAAGCCTGCAGGGCCGACAAACTTTTCTGGATTCCACCAAAAAGAGGGGCAAGAGCTAGTACAGCAAGCACATAAGATACATTCATACAAACCATCTAATTGATCACGCTCTTCTGGTGTTTGAAGTCGCTCACGGGCCGGAGGAACGTCATCATTTTGTAAATAGGGCTCAATACGCTCATACTGCTGATAAAACTGGCTCAAATCGACCACCAAATCACGTATCACAGGAAAACCTGGCAGGGGTCGTATAACTATTTTATCTGTCTTTAATTGTGAAATATGCGTAATACAGGCCAATCCATTTGTGCCATTAATATTCATTCCATCTGATCCGCAAACCCCCTCGCGACAGGAGCGACGTAACGCAATGGATGCATCTTGCTCAGCACGCAACCGCTCAAGCAACGTCAATAACATAGGATCACTATTTTTAGGGATCTCTATGTCATAATTTTTCATATAAGGCTTTTTATCCACTGCGGGGTGGAAGCGGTAGATGGATATACTTACCTTTCTCATATCAGCCATAGCGTGTTCCTCTAATAAACGCGTTCTTTCGGTTCAAATGGCGCAACATATTTTGGCGACACATTCACGGGACGATAATCAATGGAGTCATTGTGATCGAAACATATAACATGCTTGATCCAATGCGCATCATCGCGCTTAGGAAAATCTTCACGGCTATGCGCCCCACGACTTTCTGTCCTAGCAATTGCCGATTGAGCCGTTGCATAAGCTGTCGCCATGAGGTTATCTAACTCAAGCGCATTCACACGCTCCGTATTGAAAACATCACTTTTATCAACAAGGGTTGCATTCGCTAATCTCTCCCTTAATGCTTGAAGACGCAACAAGCCTTTCTCCATCACATCACCCGTACGAAACACACCGAAATCTTCTTGCATCACACGCTGCATTTCATCATAAATTACCGCTGGATTTTCGCCATTTTTTGAAGATTGCCAACGCTCATAACGCGCCATAGAATGAGCAATATCATCTTCAGAGACATAGGCCATGTCAGGTAATTGATTCGACTGCCATAATTGCTCAACATGCAAACCCGCGGCGCGTCCGAAGACGACGAGATCTAATAAGGAATTTCCGCCCAGCCGATTTGCGCCGTGCACCGAAACACACGCACATTCGCCAACTGCATACAAACCTTCCACAATCACATCTTTGCCACGATGACGGGTTATCACTTGGCTATGAATATTAGTCGGAATTCCGCCCATACTATAATGGCAGGTTGGGACGACTGGTATCGGTTCAACAATCGGGTCAACCGATGCAAACTTAATCGAAAGTTCCCGAATACCAGGTAATCTGGTTTTAATGAGATCAGCACCCAGATGATCTAATTTAAGTTTGACATGATCAACACCTTTTGGATCAAACCCTTTTCCAGCACGAATTTCCAAAGCGATAGCCCGCGACACCACATCACGAGATGCTAAATCCTTCACATGAGGCGCATAGCGCTCCATAAAACGCTCACCGTCTTTATTGATAAGGTATCCGCCCTCACCACGGCATCCTTCGGTCACAAGCGTTCCAGCACCAGCAATTCCTGTTGGGTGAAATTGCCACATTTCCATATCTTGTAGTGGCAAGCCTGCTCGCAGTGCCATCCCAAAACCATCACCGGTATTAATATAAGCATTGGTAGTGGATTGAAAAATTCTTCCAGCACCACCTGTTGCAAGAATACAGACCCGCGCTTGAAAAAAGACTATTTCGCCTGTTTCTAAACACATTGCTGTAGCACCGGCGATTCGACCTGTTGCATCTTTCACCAGATCCAAAGCGAACCACTCGCTAAAAATATGCGTTTTCGCTTTCAGATTTTGTTGATAGAGCGTGTGCAGCAACGCATGCCCTGTTCTGTCAGCCGCAGCACAGGTTCTTGCTGCCTGCTCGCCACCAAAATTCCTAGATTGTCCACCAAATTGACGCTGATAAATACGACCTTCTTTGGTACGAGAAAAAGGCAGTCCCATATGCTCAAGCTCGTAAATAGCTTCTGGGCCTGTCTTACACATATATTCAATACAGTCTTGGTCGCCAATATAATCAGCGCCTTTAACGGTATCATACATATGCCAACGCCAATCATCCTCATGGGCATTCCCAAGCGCTGTCGTGATACCGCCTTGAGCTGAAACCGTGTGCGAGCGTGTTGGAAACACCTTTGACAATAAAGCAACCTTCAAACCCGAATTGGCAAGCTGCAAAGAAGCTCGCATACCTGAACCACCGGCGCCAATGATGATCGCATCAAATTTATTACGCGCAAATGTCATACTAAGAATCCCCAAACAATCATTAAGCCCCAGATAAATTGCCCAGACAAAAACAGCACAACCAACATTTGAATGGAAAGTCTTAGCGCTGTGCAATGCATATAATCGGTAGTGACCGTCCAGATCCCAATCCACGCATGAAGCGTAAGTGCCACGATGGCAAGGGTACTGGCAATTTGAAACAATGGGCAGCTAAACAGAACATGCCATTGTTCAAAATTCAATCCTGGATGCATTGCGAAAAATCCAACCAAATAAAACGCGAATAACGCAAAATAAACGGCGGTAACGCGTTGGATGAGCCAATCTTTTAACCCATTACCGGTCAAGCTTGTTACATTGGTAACCATATCCATAGCCCTAAAATGATGATTAAAATAGCTGCAATTACCATCACAGCAATCGCTCCAAATCTGCCACTGGAAAGCTTATCACCCACCTCAAAATCCATTAAAACATGACGAATACCTGCGATCACGTGGTAGATAAAAGCCGAGGCAAAAGCCCATAAAACCAGTTTATTGCAAATACAATGAAACATCGTTTGCAAATGATTGAAAGAATCCACCGATTGCAGCGACAGCTGAAGATAATAAAGAATCACCGGAAACAATATAAACAGGATAACCCCAGAGATTCGATGAAGTATTGAGGCAATCGCCATGGGGGGATACTTCATCGTGGTTAGGTCAAGATTGATAGGTCGATGTTCGTTCACTTGTTGATTCTTCCTTTTTGGGCAATTAATCAATAGAAAAAAATGAAGCAATAGCTGAGAGTATAACACTTGGTTTTCACGACGCAAAGTTCCTTAACCAACCGCGGGCTGTTCTCAAAGTATCACCCATGAAAATGTGCTACACTTAGTTCAAATAAATTTAAATACACCCAAGTAGATTTATCTTGCGTGTATGAAAAAAGGCTTTGATTTTTCAGGCATTCTCACCTGGAGTTTCAGAGACAAGCGTCGAGAACAATCTTACTAAATAGCTTAGATCCAATTGATAACTATTGAGCAAGATATACAGCTTGGTGTAATGTGTTAAGTGTTGTATGGAAAGTAACAATCACCGCTCCCGCGACAGCGCGTTTTAGAAAATGCCGCGAGGGCTTTTCAGGAGAATAAATCATGAAAACACGTAATTCAATTAAACATCTACTAGGAGCTAGTCTAGCGTTTACGATCCTTCTCATGGCTGGTGCTGCTAATGCTACTATGACTTGTTCACAATACTGCAACGCTGCCCGTTGTGTGGACCACGCTACTTGTAATCCACCAGCACCAGATCAGAAACCTCAAGGTTGCACTTGTCAGTAAATAAAGCACCATTACTCCGCCTTCATCTTATGTAGGCGGAGCAACCCAATACGGCAGCTACCAAGCAAGCTTTAGAGCGAGTAGTCTTATTACTACCCTTTTGTAACAGACGGTGCCGCTTGAGGTCGATGGCGAAAGCTATCACGTGGAGCTTCAGAGGGGTAACCATAGCCTTTGTCAGCGAGTCTTTTAACGATTTGAAGGTAGCGCTCACCCCAGGTTCCTGGGTCAAAATTAGTTACCACAACGTTGTAACTCAGATTGATAATGGACTCAAACGCCTTGCGCTGAGCTATCTCATGCCCCCCAAAGGCCACTTGAACCTCTGTGTCCGCAGAAATGCCCCCTGTTTTCAAACGCTCAACCAATAGAAAAATCATTTTTTCAATCGTATAAAAGAGTTTGCACATTGAAGCACCTGCAGAAAACATCTCCTCACCTTTTGAGGTTGACAATTTATAACCGTGATCTTGAATGGGATAGACAAATTCTAGATCGTCGCTACCCTCGAGCTTTTCTGGCGGAATAATCAACGGCGGTGAAATTTTTGAAATCACAGGGCTTATCACAAATAATTGAAAATCTGCCCAATGCTTCCAAAGTAAGTAGATTTTTTCTATCAACGCAACCGGATCATCCTCCATTAGGATTTCCCGCTGCGACTGCATTAGTTGTTTAAATTCATCTTCTGAAACACCTGCTAACTCAACCATGCTATTTCACCCAACCATTATACTCACTATAAGAATAATATTAGCCCAATTTGGGCCCACAAGCACGTGAATCAATATATTGATAGTAAAGAGGTGCTGTGGTTTTACATTGAAAACAACTACTTTGACATGCACGCTCTTCCTGACAGGGCCTTATTACCCCCTTGCGCTCCCAAAGATCTAGCATGGGTTTTAATGCGCCTTCGTCAAGATGAAACTCGCGTGCTAATTGCTGGGTACTGACCACCCGCTGTTGATAAATAAATTCACGAATTTGCAATAACATGGCGTCCTCCAGGCTTTAGGCTAAATACTTTTATCAGCCCAAACGTGCCCAAAACAAGCATCACTATTCCCAACACCCACGCCATGCTTTGTTGCGGATGCACATGAAACGTTGCAAGCTGGTAAAACAAACCCGCCGCGGCATAGGCGACGATAAAAGACCAAACAATGGAGAACCACATCAGGGCATGACTCGCTTCTTGTTTGATGGCAGCCATGGTCGATACACAAGGAATGTAGAGAAGAATAAACAGCAGGTAAGCAAAAGCACCCTCTTTACCATCAAAATGAGCCGCCATCACTCCATAAACTTGTCGTGATATTTCATTGTGGGAAACTGCCGATGTTAATGGATTAACTAAAGCATCCCCCAACGCCATGATATGTTCTGGAATAGACCATAGTGCGGATTCCAACGACCCAAGTAGACTAAATGAGGTGGCCGCAGGCTCCACTAAATGTCCCATCTGAGCATACAGGGTGTTCAGAGAACCAATGACTACTTCTTTGGCAAGCATGCCAGATAATAAACCCACCGTAGCAGGCCAATTATCCTGATGAAGCCCAATAGGCGCAAACAAAGGTGTTAACCATTGTCCCAAAATCGACAATACCGATACACTGCTTGCTTCACCCAAATTAAGTGAGCCTTGTATCGTTAAAGCATTTAAGCCACCAAGCAGCACAGACACTGGTAGGATGACTTTCCCAGCACGAAAAATAAAATATCGTAAGCGGCGCAAAGTATCTTTGAGAAGAGGCTTTAACTGTGGCCTATGATAGGCTGGAAGCTCTAAAATCAGTGGTGAACTCACCCCTTGAAACAGTGTTTTACGTAACAAAAAGCCCGTAAAAACGGCCATTAAAATCCCTATCAAATACAAACAAAAGACTATATTTTGCCCACCAACAGGGAAAAAAGCCGCAACAAAAACTGCATAAATGGCCAAACGCGCGCTACACGACATAAAAGGGGTCATCAAAATGGTCAATAACCTGTCTTGTTCAGTATCTAGGGTTCGAGCCGCCATAATCGCCGGCACATTACAGCCAAAACCTACAATCATGGGAACAAATGCTTTACCAGGCAGGCCTAACGTGCGCATGGCTTTATCAACCACAAATGCCGCGCGTGCCATGTAACCCGAAGACTCTAATAATGACAAAAAGAAAAACATTGCCGCTATCACTGGAATGAAGGTCAACGTCGTGTTAATACCTTTACCAAGTCCTGTTGATGTGAGTGCGATAACCCAATCAGGCAGGTGTAAAGCAGTCAAGAGATGAGCTGCTCCCTGAACAAAAATTGCATCGGAGCTGATGTCAAAAAAATCTTGAAATGCACCGCCTAGATTGATGGCAAACAAAAACATTAAATACATCATCATTAAAAAAATGGGCAAAGCCAAAACCCGATGTAGCACAATGCGATCAAGCCTTGCAGTCATGCTCTCACGACTATCACCCTGCTTTCGTTGAGCTTTCAAAACCACTTGATGCACTGCTTGATAGCGCGCATCAGCCATCAAAATGTCGATATCAACCATCGCTGATGTCGGCATCTCCATCCCCTGTTTATTGAGCAGGAGCTTATCCCCTTCTAATGTGCGCCTTAAAAGATAGGGAACAAGCGTCGGCTCAACGCCTTGTGATAGGAGCATCGCCTCTATTCGCATGTGCTCTGACAACAACTCAGCAGATAATGGCAGTTGCAGTGGAATAGCGGCCGTGTTTGCTTTTAAAATTGCCGTCTTCAGGGTCTCTCGCCCGAGATTTCGATACACCTCTAACACAACAACCGGGCATTTCAACTGTTTGGACAATACATCTACATCAATGGTAATACCTGCATTCTGCGCCAAATCATTCATGCTCAGTGCCACAATGACAGGCTTACCCAACTCCAGCAATTGGCTGGTAAGGTATAAATGACGCTCTAAATGACTGGCATCGACAACATTAATAAACAGTGACGCATCACCAAACGCTACGGCTTCTGCGGCAATTTGCTCATCCTGGCTTCTGCTTTCTGTCGTAGAAACAAGCGAATAAACACCAGGTAAATCGGTCAGTTGGACAGGTTCTCCACCGAGCAAAAACTCACCCATTTTCTTTTCAACCGTGACGCCTGGCCAATTACCCACGCGCTGATTGTCACCCGTTAAGGCGTTAAACAATGTTGTTTTGCCACAATTTGGATTACCAACCAACATGATATGGGTCATAACCGCTCCCATAAAAGATGCTTTGCTTCGTCTTTACGCAAAGCTAACGCCGTACCACGAACTTCAACCTGGACTGGACAACCCAAAGGCGCCATACGCACGACGGTTAATTCAACGCCACATGTCAGGCCGAGGGAGAGGAGTCGCTGACGATATAATCCCTCGGTTTGACCGAAATCAACCAAACGAACCCTATCACCCGGTAAAAAATCCGCAATTTTGATCATCACATCTACAATCGATTCATCAAATGGAAGTCTATTATAACATAAATGCTATCGAGAATCATTCTCAATCTTGCTCAAGCTCATTCATCTGTCGGTGCTGGTGGCGGCGGAGGTAGTCTTCTGATTGCATTTCCTCCAATCGACTTTTGGTCCTTTGGAATTCTTGCACCATTGCGCCTGCCACATACAGTTCTTGAATAGGCACAGCTGCTGATAGAAAAATCTCTATCCCCCTATCGTACATCACATCAATAAAATGAATGAGCAAGATGGCACGAACTGTGTCATTAGTAGTTAATACAGGGATATCGCTCACAAAAACGGTGTCAAAACGATCGGCTATTTCTAAATAATCCAACTGACTTCGGGGTAAATTACAAATATCATCAAAGTGAAACCATACGGTGCGCGCACCGTGTTTAACACAAGGAACTGGCCGTTGCTGAATAGTAAGCGCCCCCCCTTCGACAGGATTTAAAACCCGGGCACTAAATTGGCGGCTTAGATCTTCTGCTGAAGAGGAGTTAAGTGGATAAAGATAGGCTAGTGCTAAAGGCTCGCGTCCCAAACGATAATCGCGCCGTTCATTGAGCGATATCACCTGGCAATGCGCCTTAATCAGTTCAATCGCCGGAACAAAGCGATCACGCTGGACACCATCTTTATAAAGCTCATCAGGACTGGTATTGGATGTTCCAACCAAGACAATATCGACAGACAGCAAGGCCTGCAAAAGCTCACTTAAAATCATTGCATCAGCCACATCGTGGACCAAAAACTCATCAAAACATAGCAGGCGGATAGATTTGGCAAGACGAGCTGCAATGACTAACAAAGGATCCTTATGCCCCTGCAAGCGTCGCAATTCTGCATCAACTTGTTGCATAAAATGATGAAAATGAAACCGTGCCTTCGCAGTTTCCGGCACATGTTGGTAAAAAAGATCGACCAAATAGGTTTTACCAACACCCACCGGGCCATACAAATAGAGACCTTGTACCGGTTGTTTGCGTTTAAATGAAAACCACGACGCTTTGAGGGCAGCCAATTCATCCACTACACGTTGCAACTCGGCAATTACCTGTCGTTGAGCTTTATCGTCTTCAATCTCACCAAGAGCAACTTTTTGACCATAATCATCAAGAAGCGTCATTCTAAATCAACAACCACTGGGATGGTCGCAATAAGGCGCGTTTTAAGTTCAATTAACTTCCCATGAAAAAAATGACCCGTATCTTTGAATAATAACACTGGGTCTGAAAATTCAGCATCATCAATAAATTTTTCCACCAATGACAGTGGAACCACATCATCATCCTCCCCTTGAACGATGATCCAGGGGGTAGGTTTAGGTGAAAATTCTTGATAATAAAAATGGTGTACAGGCGGTGCCACTGTGATGAGGAGCGCATGCTCAAAAAAAGCGGCCGCGCGATATGCAACATAGGACCCAAATGAAAACCCCGCAAAGATCAATTGAACATCGGGTAGTATCTTAAGCAACGCTCTAGCGATCACCAGCATGTCCTCACTCTCACCCACCCCATGATCAAAAATCCCTGACGATTGCCCAACACCTCGGAAATTAAACCGTAAACTTGGGATCTGTAAAGCGCTAAAAACTTGGGCGAGTGTGGTTACGACTTTATTATTCATCGTTCCACCTTGAAGTGAATGAGGATGACCAAGGATTGCAACAAACCGCGAGTTGATGATGGGTGGCACAAGCAATTTAGCTGCTAATACCTCATTGATACCGTCAACAACCAAAACCTTCTCGCCAGGAGAGGCAAGAAGCTTAGACCATGAATAAATGTTCATATCACTCATCGTTAACCTTGGTAAAAAGAACAATAACGCTTCTAAATTACTTACGGTTTGACTGATGCAGCAAAATCTAGCTCTATTGCAGGCAAAGCCGTAGGTCCCTCGTAGATGGCACGTATATAATTTCGTGCAATTGGATCTGACGTTAAGATGTGTTCTATTTCGCGTATTTGATACTGTACACTCTCTAATACTCCCTGTTCTAGTTGGATAGCATCAAGAATAGCATGGCCTAAAACAAGTGTAAAAATTGCAGGCAAAATTACACCGTCTTGCATTTGCTTAATCATGCCTATATCGAACAATATCTGTCCTAAAATAATTCTTACTCTATCGGCTATCGTTAATAACGATTCGTCAGCGGTGCCATTTGCTGATCTTTCCATGTCGTATTGACGAAACTTAAGTTGACCTGTTCCTTTGCGTAGTTTTCTCAAAACAGCAATAATACGTTCTTCTTTATTGAATTCCTTGTGAAGACAACGTAACCATCCTTCTTTCTTTTCTTTCGGCAAAGCACGTATCTTATCGGCGAAAAAGGTTATTGTTGCTCTATGTCGTGAGGTTAGTTTTTTTACAGCATCATCTAATCTCTCTTGGATTAAATTTAAACGATCACCAATAGCAACAGTCGCTATCGTCTCTTCAGGTGTTACACGACTTGCCCGAATGCAGTGATACCAGTCATGATACATAAAATCCAACGTTCTTGGTGCGGGTATCTCATCAGCAACTTTGGGCAGTGGCATGCCAGGAAATGGTAATGCAACATCACGATGTTTTTGAAGACTACCCAAACGAATATCTGCAACAGATGAGGCGCCAATCACAGGATTGATACTAACAGGCGCATCGAACGCTGCATTTAGGAAAACTTGTTGTAAACCGAAGCTTGGGATGATTTCTAAATCTTCACCAATTGGGAAATCCAAATAATGAAGTCGAAGATTGCCTATGATCTGTTGTTTAACCGTATGTGAGTTTAAATACTCACGCCGGCTATCTTTGGTTTGTGCCAATTGAACAGGAGTAGCCCTATACCGCGCTTTATCGGTAGTATTTTGTACCACCCAAAATCCTTGTTCACTTTTTGGTAATTTTTGCATCTCAGTGAACAAAATTACCATGAGTTCGCCGGCAGATTTTTTGATTAACTGGGATAAAGAATGACCCGAGCTATCAAGGGTTGGAAGTAGCAACGCCTTGGCGCGTGGATTAATTTCACCCTCATTAAAGAAAGGGACAAATTCAGGAATATTGGCTATCGGCTCTGCTGACAGTTCAACATCTTGCGCATAACCCCATAAACGCATGATGGTACCAAATTGATGCGTTGATATATTCTTTGTTTGTAATGCTTTAAGTGCTACAAATGGAAATAGTTCGTGTTTAATCAATGAACCTGGGCTCAAAAGAGATCTTTGATCTGTCATGGCAGTGCCTAGCAAGGCCAAATGCTCATCAGTCACCTCAAGTAATTTAGCACAAATAATTGTGCGATCTACTGCTGGAATACGGCGCAACATCTCATGTAACCCAACGATTCCCTCTCCCAACATATCACCTTTAACTTCAGCATTACCTGGCATGAAATAAACCCCACCCTGTTAAATAAAAATCGAACTGTTTTTTATTTTATCTGTGATTGCGTTTTAATTCAACAGATTTTCATTATAACCGCATAAGAGTCAAATAAAGCACATCTTGCGCACATCTCATGTCGTTCAATGATCCCCTAGAAGTGAGCACATTGTTGTCGCTAGTTTAAGTTGCATTTTATTTATCATTGACTATCATTACCCATGCGCCGACTCTACTGAGGGGCGACTTTTTGTTATCAATAACCCCTGGAGGACTTGATCCATGCGACAAGTACCTAATGCAATTACTGTTCGCAACACTTGCCTCCTCTATTGGAGGTCATCATGAATGTACTTGATTTCAAGCTTAAGAAAGGACAAAACACCAAAATCAGCATGATCACCTGCTACGACTACCCTTCAGCTTGTATTTTGTCGGAATCAACGATAGATAGCGTATTGATAGGAGACTCAGTAGCTATGGTTATGCACGGTCATGAAAGTACCGTCATGGCAACGCTTAACATGATGTTGCTCCACACGCAAGCTGTGGCTCGTGGCTTAAAAAATAAGTTTTTAATTGTCGATGTCCCCTTTCTTTGTCACCGGGTATCCTTATCAAACACCGTTGAAAATGTCAGGCAGCTTTTGCAAGCTGGGGCACAGGCGGTGAAAATTGAAGGTGCAGACGACGATGTGTGTCGTACCATCTCCTACCTCGTCCAAGCAGGAATCCCAGTGATGGGGCATATTGGTCTTCTTCCACAATCAGTTCACCAACTCGGTGGATATAAAATACAAGGTAGAGATGCAGATAAAGCTGATTCTCTTCTAAGAGATGCGCAACAACTAGAGGCTGCTGGTTGTTTTGCAGTAGTTATTGAATGTGTGCCGTCAGAGGTTGCGAAAACCATCACCAAGGCTCTCTCTATTCCAACGATAGGAATTGGTGCAGGCCCCAGTACGGATGGGCAAGTCCTTGTATGGCATGATTTATTGGGTTTACAAAAAGATTTTAACCCTAGATTTGTCAAAGAATTTGCTAAAGGACATGAACTTTTCTTAAATGCCCTCAACACTTACCACGAAGAAATCGTTACAGCGCAATTTCCAACGAAACAACACTCTTTCTAGGAGCTCGCATATGCAGATTTACAACTCAATCACTGAGTGGTGCAGTGCACGTCGCAACATCCCCGCTCAATATACCCTTGGATTTGTTCCAACAATGGGTAACTTGCATCAAGGGCATGCGAAATTGATAGAAGCTTGTCAAAAAGAAAATGATCGAACCATCGTCAGTATTTTTGTTAACCCCAAACAATTTAATCGCGCAGATGATTTTAGCCTCTATCCTCGAACTCTAGAGGAGGATCTTAAACTCCTCACCCACCTGGGAGTCGAATACTGCCTGCTCCCTGAAGAAGAATCCCTCTATACAGATGATTATGCTTTTCAAATTTCAGAGCATCACCTAAGCCACCTGATGGAAGGGGCTTGCCGACCAGGACATTTTACAGGCGTTTTAACCATCGTAATGAAACTATTCAATCTTGTTAGACCCAGTAGTGCCTATTTTGGTGAAAAAGATTATCAACAACTTGAACTCATTAAAGGCATGGTCAACGCCTTTTTCATGAATATACGCATCAAACCTTGTCCTACGGTTCGTGAAGCAAGCGGGCTACCCTTTAGCTCGAGAAATAACCGCTTGAATATAGCCGAGCGAGAACTCGCTCATCATTTTGCCCAAACGTTTCATCAACCGAAAAGTAGTTTAGAAGAGATCCAACAAGCCCTTCAAACACTTGGCATCCAGATTGAATACCTTGAGGAACACGCAGGCCGACGCTTCATCGCTGTTAAAATTGGTGAGATACGTCTCCTTGACAATGTCCTCATCAATACGTGAGCTTCATGATTCTTAAACGATATGGCAAAATCAATGACAACCATTGGTTTTGTGCTAACATGTTTTTCCTTTAATTAAATAGGTTTTGTATGCGTTCTAGGTTTATTGGCGGCATTCTGCTGATTGTAGGCACATCGATTGGTGGTGGCATGCTAGCACTGCCAGTTGCCAATGCTGCAACTGGCTTTTGGCAATCGTCATTATTCCTGCTGTTGTGTTGGTCACTGATGACCTTAGGCGCCCTTTTTATTCTTGAGGTGAACCTCTACTTGCCACCAGGAAAAAACATGGTATCAATGGCCTCCGCAACGCTTGGGATACCTGGCTTGTGGATGGCATGGCTGAGCTATCTCTTTCTTTTATATACTCTCTTATCAGCTTACATTTCTGGCGGCACCGATGTATTGGGGGGGTTACTACGTGGCATTGGCATTCATGCTCCGCCCTGGCTACTGAGCGTATTCTTTACGATGGCATTTGGCTTGGTTGTCTATGCAGGCATTCGCCAAGTCGATCTACTGAATCGAGGGCTCATGTTCGCAAAACTTGCAGTGTATCTTGTGTTGGTTGTGCTCATCGCACCTTTTGTACAGCTCGATCATTATGAAGGTGGGCACATACACTATATCACAGGATCTGTCATGATCTTGATTACCTCCTTCGGTTTTGCCATCATCGTTCCAAATCTTCGAGTGTACTTTAATGATGATGTTCAAGTCTTAAAAAAAGTTGTGCTCATAGGCTCACTTATCCCCCTCTTATGCTATATAGCATGGGATGCAGTTATCATGGGTAGTCTACCTTCGACAGGGCAAGAAGGATTAATTGCACTGATGCATAGCCCTCACCCGACAAGCTCGCTTGCGGCTACTTTATCTAATACCGTTCATCATACCCTCATCAGCTCTTTTTTTGATTTTTTTACCTCAATTTGCATGCTTACAGCTTTTCTAGGCGTATCGTTATGTCTTATTAGCTTTCTTGGTGATGGACTTAACATGAAACAACAAGGGTTAGAAGGTTTGGGACTATTTATTCTCACTTTCCTCCCGCCGCTACTCCTTGTTATCTACTCTCCCGGGATATACCTTCACGCTCTAAGCTATGCGGGGGGCTTCTGCGTCATTTTACTTTTGCTTCTACCTTCATTGATGTCATTTTATGGCAGAAAAAAGTATTCGTCAGTATATCGTGTTTCGGGAGGTAAAGCCTGCCAACTATTGGTGATTATTTGCTCGATAGTTTTACTGATAGTGTCGTTAATTTCTTAATAAGATCTAAATGGGAGAGGGTATGCCTAATTCTAAATTTATCGGTGGAATTTTGTTGATTGTTGGTACCTCCATCGGTGGGGGAATGCTTGCACTACCGGTGTCAACCGCGCAGGCAGGTCTTTTTCACTCGATTCTTTTTTTATGTGCATGTTGGCTCATCATGACAACCGGAGCCCTATTGGTGCTTGAAGTCAATTTGCGCTTGCCGTCTGGTAGTAACATGGTCTCCATGGCCAAAGCAACACTAGGTTGGCCAGGCCAACTTCTTGCATGGATTACCTACTTATTTTTACTCTATACTTTGTTGGCGGCTTATATTTCAGGGGGAAGTGATGTATTTAATGCGCTCCTTCATAAAGCTCATATTGATATCCCTAACTCGTATACTTCCATCTTATTCACGCTAATGTTTGGTTTTGTCATCTATAGTGGTATCCGCGCGGTTGACTATCTTAATCGAGGCTTGATGTTTGGCAAGCTTGGTATCTATATACTGCTCATTTTCATTATCTCCCCACATATCAATACTCCAAGACTTAATGGCGGAGAGGCTTCGGCCATCACTGGCAGTTTGATGATTCTCATCGCATCATTTGGATTCGCATCAATTGTGCCAAGCTTACGTCAATATTTCGATAATGATATCAGAGCATTACGCAAAATTATTTTGTTTGGTTCACTCATTCCACTTGCCTGCTATATCGTTTGGGAAGCTGTTATCATGGGCGTTGTTGAACGCGATGGCGCAAGTGGTTTAATAGCGTTGATGGAAAGTGACCATGCTACCAGTGGCTTAACACAAGCGATTGAAATTGCCGTCCACAGCGAGTGGATCACTGGATTTTTTAGTTTTTTCACCTCTATCTGCATGATTACAGCCTTCCTTGGTGTTTCACTCGGACTTTTTGATTTTCTCGCTGACGGACTTGCACTTAAAAAAGCAGGCTACCAAGGTCACGGCATACTCGTACTCACTTTTCTCCCACCGCTCATCGTGGTACTCATTAATCCAAGCGTCTACTTGCATGCATTAAGATACGCTGGTGTTTGTTGTGTAATATTACTCCTTTTAATGCCCGCCATGATGGCCTGGCGAGGCCGCAGTAAAAACATACAGGAAGATACAATTTTAGTACCAGGAGGCAATCCAGTACTATCAATTATACTGTTTGCCTCCATCATTTTGTTACTGATTGCATTGAAAAATTAAAGCGACAACTTATTTCATCACGTTAAGATTTGCTTAAGTTTCTTCTTATACAATCCCCCTGCAGTTACAATTGGTGGGTTTCTATATAGAACTCTTTAGCTATTGTCTTTATAAGGGCCGTGTAATGAAAAAAGTAGTCGGTATACTCCTTGCATTTTTTATCTCTGTTCAATCAAGTTTTGCTATTTCTATCTATGAGATCCCCAACGAATTAAGTGTCACTGAGCATTGGATTAGTTATACCACTAGTTTTGACATTGAAACCAAAACCAACAAGTTGGGTACACTCTATCGAAAATTCTTTAGTTTCTTACTAACGTATGAGTTTTTTGACCCATGGGATAACAAGCTCGCCTATGCGCAAGCACGATTTTTTTCGTTCTCAGCCCATTTTGACGTATTTGATGCAGAAAATAGACCGCTCGGTATGGCTGAAGAAAAAATCTTCACCTTTTTCCCAACATTCGATATTTATGGAGCAGATGGCTCAGCTAAATTAGCTCGAGCGAAAATGAATTTCTGGGGTACAACCTTCACCATCTATGATCCACTAACCGACCAAGTGATGGGCGTAATGAACCGATCCTTTTTCAGATTAAAAAATGACTGGCAAATTACCATCACCAACCGACCGTTATTCTTAAAACGCAATATTGATCCTCGTTTACTACTAACGGTGCTTGCTTTCCAAGGAGATGTCGAGTACTGGAAAAATCAAGAGAAGCAAACCCATGCCAAGAACAAAAAAAACCGAGCCATCCTCGACAATCCTAGCACCAATAGCGAGAAGCTACTGTTAGCAGATCTCAAAATGAAGATCGAAGCTGCTGAAACTGCCGCAGGTCTTGAGCATACTCAAAAGCCCGAAGCTTATGAACTTGAAAGTATTGCAACTGAGATTGAGAGTGAGTTTAACAACACTCAACCAACAGAAGAACGTGACCAAAAGCCACAAGATCAGATCATGTTATTTACCAACTTTTGCCTCAATCTAGTACAATCACAGGATACGCCTGATGAGAAAAAGAAAGCCATTATTTACCTTTTGAAAATGCGCTTAAATTAGTAGAAACCACTGAGTGTACTAGGGGCTGTTGACATTTGATCCTCCCGTCGCCGACGGGAGGATCAAATGTCAACAGCCCCTTCTTTTTCAGTGCTAACACATATTATCAACAAAGGTACAAACCCTCATTAGGACCGTAAGAGTTAGGCCAGGGAGCCTTCAGCCATTGGTTTCACTGTGTTTAAAATCTCTTCTACCGTTTCAACATTCAAGTATTCTTCGACAGACAAGAAATCAAACCAGTAGGTTTGCAGCGTCAGCAGAGCCTTGTAGCCCATTTCCACATTTTTAGCCAACAGTTTGTCAATAAGTTTCTCAATTTTGCTGACAAGAGCGGAAGAAGAGATGTTTGACGTTTGATCATCGCTTTGCATTTTAGCAAACATTTCATCAAAGCACTGACCAACCAATTTTGGCACCGGGGTATTTCCGTCAAAAATACGGTGATCAGCACTGATAGAAACAGGCAACATATCCTGTGCTTCGAAGGATTGATTTTGCTTATTCCATATAGGTTTTTTTTCAATAGCCATCAATGTATATTTCATAGACTCATTGCGACGCAGTGGTGATTTACATTGGCTATAACCGAAATTTCCAATGTTACTTAAAGAAACAAACGGTAAACCAGGCATTGGATAGCCATAGGTGTCAAAGGCAAAATCATACATCATACTATCCATAATGATAGGAAGCTGTGGATATTTATTCTCTAATGCCTCGCGCCTTCTATAACAATAAGCCATGATCTGCACACCGGACTGAATTCTGGCTGACAAATCAGAAAAACTCATTTCATGACAATTTTCGAACACGACCGTAGCCATTTGATCACCGCAATTTGGCAATTTTACAACTAAGGCTACATAAGCCTTTTCACACATGAAAATGGTTTTAAAACTCAGATAATATCTAAAATACTCAGACTTGCTTAATTTTAAGCTCACCGCTTGCATCATAAGTGTCGTCAGTGTTTCAGGGGGGAATTTTTTATTGAAGAAATCAAGACAGCTGACATTGATGCTAAATTGTCCCGCCATGGTAGGATCGCTTGGGTTATCCCATTGAGTCATGAGCACTTTTCGAATGGGTGTCATGGGGACCATATGATGGGTGCCGGCAAATCCCTGAAGCTTGGGCATCATATCACTACCAAATCTCATGAAAAATTGCCAATTTTCACTGGGTTCAAGATTAATTTTTTTCAACTGACGGCGGTGTTTTCTATCAAGGTTTTCTTTAAAATCAACTGCACCCTCAACACCGAGCAACGCCGAAACGGAAAAGATATATTTGTACTGCATGAAAATATTAGTAAGAAGTTGATCTTCCAAATAAGCAATTTTAGGTTGAATCTCCTGAAGTGGGGGCATACCGATATCACGATATAAATCAGCCTCACAAACATGGCGATGCTCATCTTCAAGAATGGTCTTGAAGACTTTCGGAGCGATTCCTGCTTTATCCAAGCTATAAAAAATTTCTTCAATCCAGCCCTCACCAATCAAGTTAAGCAACATAATTGCAACTTTAGGGCAGGTCTCATTACGAATAAAATTACAGATCATTTCGATATTTGGACTGTATGGTGGAGGCACCGCATGTGGTGCGCATAATAGATATACAATTTTGGTGAATACTAAACCATGAAAAAGCTCATCAAGCAATTGGCTTCGCATACGCGCTTTATACTCTGGTGTTGACATTTTCGATTCAAATTTAAGGGGGACCTGTATGGCCAAAACCTCCAATTGGGCAAGCAAAGAAAATGTGTATATATAGAGAAGTTTGTCAGCGCGCATTTCAAAGGGCAACCCGTGTTCAAACAAGATCGCCATCCGCTCTTCGACAAGCTTTTTTTCAGCGGAGTTAATTTTACTCCATCCCTCTAGAATCCATTGCTCAGCACCCCAAAGTGGCTGAATTAATTCTTTAAGCTCATTCACTGTTATAATCCGTACCCGTTGGCGATTTTGAATCATAACCAGGTCAAGCTATTAGCGTCAATAAAAAAGGGGGGGTTCCCTGCCAAATTTACATCACTCTTGCTCGCCCACTTAAAACCGAATATAGTTTGTAAATTATATGTGTCGATCAAGACCCATAACAGGGATATCACAGGGAGATAGCGATGACAAAAACAGAACTCAACCCAACAGCACTGGGTATTTCAGTTGCTACTGTGTCTGGCACCAGTATTCTTATTATGGGGCTTCTAGCCCACACTTTTTTCACTGGGAAACCCCTAGTTGCAGGCGTTGGAGCCATGTATATGTCCTATAATCCTTCGGTAATGGGTGCGATTCTTACCTCTCTTGTGGGTTTTGCAAATGCCTTCATTGGTGGTTATGTCATCGCTTGGGTATATAATTATCTACTTCACAAGTTTTAAAGCTCATGGATTGGCCTCAAGAACCGTGGCAAATTTGCTCATTGCCGAGTAGACTAGGATCATATAACTCGCGTTTGTTTACAACATGGAAAAAATCAAGCCTTTCTTGAAATGGCCCGGTAATAAATACCATTGTATAGATAAAATCATCGAGGCATTACCTGAGGGCAAACGTCTTATAGAGCCCTTCGCAGGATCGGGGGCAGTATTTGTTAATGCAAACTACCAAGATTTCGTGCTTGCTGAAGACAACCTCGATTTGATAAATTTGTATAAGCATCTTCAACAAGAAGGAGACCGCTTTATCAAGTACTGCGGCCGCTTTTTTTCAGAACAAACCAACCAAGCCGACAATTACTATCAAGAGCGCGATCGATTTAATCAGTGTAAAAACCCAAGACTTCGTGCAGCTATATTTTTGTATCTCAATCGCCATGGCTATAATGGCTTATGTAGGTATAACTTGAGGGGCGGATACAACGTTCCTTTTGGGCGCCATAAGAAACCTTATTTTCCCGCCCAAGAAATGCAATATTTTGCCGAGAAGAGCAAGCATGCTGTTTTTATTCATAGTGATTTCAGACATACCTTCAAAATGGCAACAGCAGGTGACATCATCTACTGTGACCCACCTTATGCACCACTCATCCAACAAAGTAATTTTACATCATATACCCAGAACAAATTTGGCAAGCAAGAGCAAATTGCTCTTACAGAATCAGCCATCAATGCAACAAAGTGCGGCATCACGGTCATCATCTCCAACCACGACACTGACTATACCCGCCAGCTTTATCGGACCGCAGACATTTACTCCTTCCCCGTTAGACGTTCCATCAACAGGCATCCCGAAAAGAGAAGACCTGTACAAGAACTTTTAGCAATTTTCAGAGGCAACTAAAGACCGTCGCCTGATAAGAAATTAGGTAACGTCCCTAAAGCTTATTTGCAGTTTTCTCACCCTTAATCTAAGCACAAATTTTTCAGCCAGCATCGATCTGCCCCCTCTCCCGCACTAGGAGCTCGAGTAGTATGATAAAGTCTTTCGCAGGATGAGGGTTGGCAAGAGAGAAATGGACAAGTGCCAATAGGCGCATACATCATTGATTTTGTCTGTCTTGAAAAACGACTGATTATCGAGCTTGATGGTGGCCAACACATGGAAATCAAATTTACGATACGAAGCGCACTGATTGGCTAATGACATATGGATTTAAAGTGTTGCGCTTTTGGACTGACGATGTTTTTCAGCAAACAGCATCGGTCCGCGAAGTCATCATGACGGCTCTACTTTAAGGCTAATATAGTTGATTGAATTTTAATTGACTGATTTGTGTATTATAATTATCGTTTTAGAATTTGCTAATTGTTATGGGATATTCAACGGACTTAAGAGGGACAGTTTTACACTTCATAGATGCAGGCAACTCAATCAAGTCCGCATGTAAATTATTTTCTGTTAGTCGTTCTTCAGTGCAGCGCTGGAGTCTTAGCTTAACTGAACGCGGAAGTCTCAAGCTCTAAACCGAGAATTAAATCACCTTATAAAGTAGATGAAACAGCTTTAAAGGCATACATTGCAGAGCACCCTGATGCTTACCTTAATGAGATTACGACACACTCTAACGTCACTGGTTCAGGGATATCAAAAGGCTTGAGTCGTCTAAAAATCACACGTAAAAAAAACAACACTCTATGCTGACATAGGGGGTGCGAAGGAATATTGGCTAAAGCCCCCGAATCTCATCAGGTGTTTTGCCAGAAAAGTTTGATAATTTGTATGGCATGTGGTTTATCATAGGATGGTTTTGTTCGTCAACTATAACATATGATCGTATTTTGTTCAGTCATATTTACTTCCAGCAATTCATTAGCTCGCAACAGAATCAACAAGATCAGAAGAAACTTAATTTTACAATATGTAATATATAATGCTATAATGATCGATAAATGACAACACCTGGAGAACAACTATGAACCCTGCAAAAATAACGGCTTATCGCGATAGGATAGCAGTCTTACTCAAGGATATTGATGCCCAGCTTGAAGTCAAAAAAGACGCAATGGAAAAGTTAAGAGGCGGCTTTAGAGAAGAAACTAAGGCTCGCTTCAGCAAAGCACAAGAAGATCATAATTTTACTCTAGATGTTAAAGATAAAATTAACGCAGTAGTCATGGCAATTTATAAATGTGGAGAACTTGCTGCAGATAAAAACTACGACACTTATTTAGACCATGGGATGGATTCTGCTATTGAAATCGTGGAATTATACTATCAGCTTCTCACACATCCAGACAAAGTTTCTGACTTATCAGGGATGCTTGAGAAATCTAACAACCTGTTAAAGCAATTGTCAGATGATATGAGTCCTAACAACCTTGGAAAGCATCTTGGTGTTGCACACCGGGCTGTATCATGTCTTGCTGGGCTGGGGTTTGCAGTGGCAGGCCTTGCGATATTTGTCATAGGTTTCGCGATCAGTATTCTTTCAACAGCAAGGCCCCTTGCGTCATTTACTATAGATACCACCATGGAAGCTTTTAAAGCTAGTTATACATCGTTTAAAGAAACCGTAACAGCTAATCGAGTACCCCTAGAGTGGGAGATTTTAGATACAGAAATAGGACATATTCATAAAGAGTTTGAAACAAAGCAAGCTAAAGATGAGCAATTAGCTCAACAAAGCAAGAAGTTAGAGATATATGGCATTTTTAATACAAAAGGAATTACCAAAGAGAGCCCTCCATCACCAGGATTTACTCCTAAAGCTAGCTAAGCTATAGGATTCTTTAGGTTGATCCCTCAGCAATCCCCTCATTTTTGCTGATCAAAAATGAGGGGATTGCTGAAGGCGGAAGCAAGGCGTCGGCTAGATGATTCTGCTTGGCGACTCTTATTGGGGCTTTATTGGCTGAGACAAATGAGCAATGGCAAGCTCGACGCTATTTGGATATGGATGAGTTTAATGAGTGGTTCGCTGATCGGGAGACGGCTAAATCAAGCGTGCTTGAAATTAACAAAATGGATAATTAAACAACCAACTTGATGGGCTGAATAAATGGGAATTTAGCATCATCAAGACGACATCCATTAAACACACGTACTTTGAGGTCGAATCCCGTACATAATTGACTAAGGGTGGTATTGGAGAAACTGACACCACAGAGCTCCTCCGTAATATTTGTGACTTCACGGGCAGATCGATGTAGGCTGAAAAATCTGTGCTCAGATTAATGGTGAGAAAACTTCAAGTAAATTTTATGGACGTTAACTTAGGTAACGTCCCCAGGAAGTGTTGACAATTGCTTCCCCGACTAATGTATCGAGTGAGAACTATCTTTGAGGAAGAAAGCTGCTATAGTTACAAATAGTAATGAGAGAGGTAAAATAGACAGTGCGACTTGGTAGTCCACCACTGTATAAATGTGCTCTCCATTCACAAGCCCACTATCTCCAAATGTATCGAGGAGTTTTCCAACCAGCGGCTGAAAAATAACCCCCCCCAATGTCACAATCATGTTAGTTGCCGCAAAGACCGTGCCTGAAAGTTGTGCTCCGCTATTTTCTTTAGCCATAATAAACACAATAAGCTCCGTCCCACTAAATACCCCATAAAAAAATAGCAGAATACAAAGCGAGTTAAATGCAAGACCCGGATAATAGAGGATGATAGAGATACATATAAATGATAATATCGCACCGATAACTAACGGCAATACCCTTTTACCACTTCTATCCGAAAAATAACCTGCAATTGGTGCGCCCACAGCCCAACCTAGAAACATACAGGAAATAGCCTCAGCCGCCTGAACCTTATTTAAATTATGCGCATGCTCAAGATATGTCTTCCCCCAAAGCTCACCGAAAACTGAGAGTGATGTGTAAAGACAAGCCCCCACAAAACCAATTAACCATACTTGAGGAGACAACAACACCTTCACGACATTTTTAAAAAAATCTCCCAAGGGCTGAGTTTTAACATAAACACCACCTGGACCATCACGTACAATAAGAAGGATAAGGATCGTTAACACAGCACCTATCATCACCATCATAGATAACACATGCGCAAGGCCTAAAGTTGCTGCCATCTCAGTGATTTTCACCTCGCCATAAACCAATCCGAGCATGCCTAAGGTCGTAATGAGTCCAGCCACCAATGAGAAAAATCGCTTAGGTAGCCAGTGTAAGGCTAATGATAAAACACCAACAAAAGCAAAAGAAGATCCAAATCCCACTAAAAATCGTCCACTTCCCGCAATAAGCAAAGAAGAAGAATATGAGAACATCAAAGAGCCGAGCGTACAACAACAACAGGCGAAAGATAAGAGACGCCTTGCCCCAAATCTATCCATCAACATACCCACTGGCATTTGCATGGGGGAGTAAGCAAAATAATAAAAGGCTGAAAGTTCCCCGAATGCGGAGGCAGAAATATGCCCGAAAGCCGCATTTAGTTCACTTTGTAACGCTCCCGGGATTATTCTTAAAATAAACTCGTAACAATAAAAAAATCCTGCTATTACACATACGAGCCCACCAAAAATAAGTGACGCGTCTGGTTTCGCTATCTTAATACTGTCCTTTTGTGCTCGCATGTGCATGGGTTTCTCGTAAAAAGATGGTTAACACCGCGGCAATCAGAATACCGACAGGAATTATAGACAACGCAAATTGATAATCAACAGCAGTATATAACTGCTGCATCTTATCTACAGGTATATGGCTTAAAGCATCTACATTTGTGCCATCTCGTTGAGAGACACTATAATCGAGCAAGCGTCCTACCAAGGGCTGTAAAAACATTGCACCAATCATCACAATCATGTTGGTCATCGCAATTGCCGTACCTGCTGCTTCATTCGGACTTACTTCACGCCCTACAGCAAACACAATCGATTGCACGCTATATAGAAGACCTAGCAAAAACATTAGAACGCAAAGAGATGACGCTGATAAATTGGGCACATACAAAATGGCGATCATCATGATGGCAGCGCCTACGGCACCAATTTGCATAGGTAGCTTGCGGCGTTTTAATTGATCGGAAATGAAGCCCATTGAGGGAGCACCAATGGTAAATCCTAAGAAAAGCACTGAGTTACATAAATTAGCCCCTGATTCAGTTAAACCGTGAGCATGACGTAAGTAGGGAATACCCCATAATTCAGCAAATACAGTCGTCGGTAGGTAAACCAAGCACCCGTAAGCACCATTGATCCAGATTTGCTTGTTTTGCACAATGAGTCCTAAATCAACCATGTTGCGCTTAAAGCTATTAATCGTCCCACCTTGGTTTTTACCACGCTTATGGTCTCTGATGCCGAACCACAACACAAAAGTCAAACCAACACCGAACACTGCCGTATAGTTAACAGTATATTGCCAGCCCATACCCTCAACCATACTACCGAGTAAATTGTCCCCAATCATAGCACCTATCGTTCCAAGCGCTGTGGCCATTCCAGCAACCATCCCCAATTTATCTTCAGGTAACCAAAGGGTTGCAAGTTTCAAGACACCAACAAAAGCAAACGCTGAGCCTAAGCCTACTAAGAAACGCCCTACAGCCGCAACCCCAAATAATCTAGTGTCAGCGAACATGAATGTCCCAACCACACAGATAATACAAGCTACAGTCAAGAGTCGTCGAGGTCCGAAGCGATCCATCAAAACACCTACCGGCAACTGCATAGGCACATAGGCATAATAGTAGAAAGCCGACAACATACCAAAGCCGGTTGCAGATAAATTAAAATGCGCCCGTAATGCACCCTCCATTACACTTGGTGAAATCCGCAAGAAATACTCATAAGAGTAAAACACAGCACCTAAGCCACAAATCAACCAAGCAAACAGTACGTAGTGTGTATTCTTTTTCATAGGCAAAGTCATCTCCTTAACATTTTGCGTTAAGCATCGGTTCAAAAAATGGGTAATGCTACTCGTATAAAGGACCGATACGGCTAACTCCACTCGCGATCGCGGCTCTGGCAACTGCAGCAGGAACTTGCAGACAAAGCCTTGGGTCGATCGGCTTGGGAATAATATAGTGTGCACCAAAATCCCAATGATGAACACCAGGGTAATTCTGTTTTACTTCTTCTGGAACTGGGTCGTGCACTAGTTGCCGAATCGCTTCAACCGCTGCTATCTGCATAGCCTGATTAATACAGGTTGCACGAACATCTAATGCTCCTCGAAAAATATAGGGAAAACATAACACATTATTGACTTGATTTGGATAATCGCTTCGACCGGTAGCAATAATCAGATCATCGGATGCCTGCATTGCCAAATCTGGTTTTATTTCAGGATGAGGATTAGATAAAGCAAAAATGATGGGCTTTTTTGCCATTGATTTTACCATTTGAATATCTAATAAGTCAGCTTTGGCAACCCCGATAAAAATATCAGCATCAACCATAGCATCTTTAAGTGTGCGACAATGTGTCGTGCGGGCAAAAGCAAACTTGTACGGGTTCAGATCCTCTCGTCCTGAGTGAATGACACCTTTACTATCCAGCAACAGCATGTTTTCTTTATCTGCTCCCAAAGCTACAAGCAGGCGCATTGATGCAATACCCGCAGCTCCTGCACCAATACATACGATACGTGCTTCAGATAATTTCTTGCCCTGTAACTCCAAAGCATTAAGCAATCCTGCAGCAACTACAATCGCCGTGCCATGTTGATCATCGTGAAAGACTGGAATTTGTAATTGCTCAATCAACGCCTGCTCTATTTCGAAGCACTCTGGCGCTTTAATGTCTTCGAGATTAATACCCCCAAATGTTGGAGCAATGCACTTTGCAGTGGAAATAAAAGCTTGCGGATCATCTGCATCGACCTCGATATCAAATACATCGATATTTGCGAACCGTTTGAACAATACGGCTTTGCCTTCCATGACAGGCTTACTTGCTAAAGCACCCACATCTCCTAAGCCAAGAACGGCAGTGCCATTGGTCATCACGGCAATCAAATTACCTTTTGCCGTATAGCGGTAAGCGTGCTCGGGGTTTTCGGCTATAGCAAGAACCGGTTCAGCTACACCCGGGGTGTAGGCAAGAGATAGATCATCTTGTGAATTGGTTGGCTTCGTCACGTAAACACCAAGTTTACCTGGTGTCGGGTACTCGTGGTAAGCCAACGCACGCTCTTTTAAATCTGCATCCAAAGTGCTCATCCTCTTGTTCATATCGTCCAGCGAAAAATCATATAGAACATCGTCCTCACTGAACAGACCTTCATAACATAAAGGCAGACATGTTTTGACTCAACTTCAAAAATGAGTCTTCTCCACGCCCGTGATCTGGGTCATCTTAGCACAGGGAGTTTTTGATAGGACTAAGCCTTAAGCATCAGTCTGTTTTGTATCACGAGCTTTATACCGATCACGGAACTTCTGTACACGACCACCGGTATCGACCAGTTTCTGTTTGCCCGTATAAAATGGGTGACAATTAGCACAAACTTCAATGTTCAAGTCGTTGCATAACGTAGAACGTGTTTCAAAAACGTTACCACAGCTGCAGGTAACCTTAATTGCTTTATACTCGGGATGAATAGACTCTCTCATGATACCGCTCTCTATAGTTGCATAACGAACATCGCCACCTGAAAAGTGTCAGGCACCATGCTCTCTTTTATAATCCAAAATGACGCGAAACAATACCAGAATTGTTTTCTTAAATCAAATTTTTTGAACATCATCTGCATTCCCATTCCAGTTAAGGGTGACGGATACCGGCGCATGATCTGACGGCCGTTCATCACGACGTGGCGCAACATCAATCTGGCTGTCACAACAATATGGACTAAGCTCCTCGCTAATCAAAACATGGTCAATTCGCAAACCATGATTGCGCCTAAAAGCTCCTTGACGATAATCCCACCAGCTATAAATCCCTCCCGCGGAGGTTTTTAATCGCAGGCTATCTTTTAACCCAAGCTGTAGCAGACTTGCAAACGCTTCCCGTTCGCGAGGACTGACCAGCACGCTATCTTGCCATAAAGCTGGCTCGTGAACGTCTTTATCTTCGGGTGCTATATTAAAATCACCTACTACTGCAAGGTGGGGATAAATGACCAATTGCTGTCGAATAAAATCTGTGACCTTCTCTAACCACCCCAATTTATAATCATATTTATCACTGCCTACCATAGCCCCATTCGGCACATATAGATTGACGAGGCGTAACCCACAGACTGTTCCTGCCAAGATGCGTTTTTGGGGATCAACAAACGCGGGCACCGATGTTACCGTCTCTTCTATAGGCCACCGACTTATCAAGGCAACACCGTTATAAGTTTTTTGCCCAGAAAATGCCAGGTGATAGCCTAATTCATGAAAAGCTTTCACTGGAAAATCCTCGTCTATCATCTTAGTTTCTTGTAAGGCCAAGACATCAACATCTTCAGTTGACAACCACTGCAAAACCTGTGGAAGTCGAACTTTCAATGAGTTTACATTCCAGCTTGCAAGTTTAAACACATAAATCTCCATGGTAATCAATCAACACCGGGGCATGATCCGAAAACCGCTCATCTCGATAGATAGCTACCTCTTCTACGTGTTGCTTTAAACCGGGTGTTATTACTTGATAATCAATCCGCCAACCAACATTTTTGGCCCATGCCTGCCCTCGATTCGACCACCACGTATACTCATCTTCCTCTTTATTCTTAAGCCTAAACGCATCCACGAACCCCATAGGTCCAAAAAGCTCATCTAGCCAAGCACGCTCCTCTGGTAAAAAACCTGAGTTCTTTTGATTACCGCGCCAATTTTTTAAGTCAATGTTCTTGTGTGCAATATTATAATCCCCACAAATAATCAACTCTTTACCCGCTTGACACAGTCCCCTTAAATGGTCAGAAAACCGTACTAGAAAGTCAAATTTAATTGCTTGCCGCTCTTGACCGCTCGTGCCTGAGGGCAAATATAATGAAATTATTGAAAATGTTGAGTAATCAAACTGTAAATAACGACCTTCATCATCACAAACATCAAAACCTATGCCCTTTACGACAGCAAGGGGCTTCTTACGGGCATAAATCGCCACACCGCTATATCCTTTTTTCAAAGCATCAACATATTCACAATGGTACCCCGCAGGAAAATAGCATGCTTCGGCTTCAAGTTGATGACGTTGTGCCTTGGTTTCTTGAATGCAGATAAAATCTGCATCTAGGTGTTTGAGCCATTCATAAAACCCCTTGCGAGCAGCTGATCGAATGCCGTTGGCATTCAAGGTAATAACTTTCACCTTACACCCCCAACTTTAAAGCAATGCGTCCCAAACGCTGACCTAAATGTTGCGCTAAGGTAATTTCATCTTTACTTAATGGCAAATCACTGTTCATACCATTCACATGCGTTGCGCCATAGGGTGTACCACCAGTTTGAGTAGTATTTAGTGAAGGTTCGGTATAGGGTAATCCTACCACCAGCATACCGTGGTGCAACAAGGGGAGCATCATACTGATCAGGGTGGTTTCTTGCCCACCATGCATAGACGACGAGGCTGAAAAAACACATGCGGGCTTATTCACCAAGGCACCCGAAAGCCACAGTGAAGATGTGCCATCAAGAAAATACTTCATAGAAGCTGCCATATTACCAAAACGTGTCGGACTACCCAGGGCAAGACCCGCACAATCTTTCAAATCATCTAGGGTTACAAAGGGCGCGCCCTCATCCGGAACAGCAGGATCAATTGCTTCACACGTTGACGATACAGAAGGTACCGTCCGAATGCGTGCCTCAAGACCACTAACCAACTCTACCCCCCGAGCAATATATCGAGCAAGCTCCCGCACAGAGCCAGTCCGCGAGTAATAGAGGACCAAAACATATGGATTTTTCATGGTATCCCCCTAGATATTTTTGTTTTTAGTGTGCGATAGTAAGAATTGCTCCCAGGAACAAACCTGATAGGTGATACGGATGGTGCAATTCTCATGAATTTAAGGCAGACGTTAACTTTAAAACTTCTTGAATGCAAACTCTTTTTACGCTTTGTGGTTCAGCATTTTATTGAAGATGATTGTACATACCGTGCCTCAGCGCTGGCCTTTACGACCCTACTTGCCATAGTACCTTTTATGTCGGTGGTATTTGCGATTTTATCAACTTTTCCAGTGTTTCAAGATTTAACCGATCCCATGCAAAATTTTATTTTTACTAATTTTGTCCCAACCACAGGTAAGGTTATTCAAGAGTATCTTCAAATCTTTTCTGCACAAATTTCCAAATTATCAACTATCGGTGTCATATTTCTCTTTATCATCGCTATTTTGGTAATGTTCACCACCGAAAGTGCCATGAACAAAATCTGGCGTGTCAACAAATCTCGCCATGGTGTTTCTGCTTTTTTGCTCTACTGGGCTATTATTTCGCTCGCACCTTTTTTGTTAGGTTTAAGTCTAGTCGTAAGCTCTTACTTCGCTTCTTCCCCTATATTTAAGGATATCCAAATCCCCACGTTACTCAATATTGTGCCATTTTTATGCTCTCTTGCCGGGTTTACTTTTCTATATGTTGTCGTCCCCAATTGTAAGGTGGAGTTCCTACATGGTCTTTATGGTGGAGCTTTTGCGGCTGTGCTATTCGAGTCGGTGAAGGTTGTGTTTGCCTATTACATAACCCATTATAATTTTTATCAACTGCTGTATGGCGCCTTTGCGGCGCTACCGATGTTTATCATCTGGATCTATTGGGTTTGGTTTATTACCTTGCTAGGGGCAGAGGTCAGCTATGCTTTATCCATGTACCACCAAAGGCGTCCTGGAGAGCGACTAGACGGTTTTTCGCATGCCCTATTATGGTTGTATGAACTTCGCTTAAGCCAACGCCAAGGCAAAGGCCTAACCATTAAAGAGCTCATTGATAAAGGCGCTTACGCTTATGAGGTTGACGCTAGTATCTTACTCAACCAACTGACCAGACATTCGTTCATTAAGCCTACCATAGGTGGTCACTATTTTCTCGTACGAGATTTAAACGAACTGACTCTGTATGATTTATCGAGAATACTCCCTTACCCCCTTCCAAGCCGTGCTTCTTTGGCAGCGCATATAGAGGCATTGCCAAACAAGCTATTTCAACAACTAGAAATCATAGACGATCGTCTCAAAAACTTACTTAATATCAGTTTAGAAGAGATCTTTCTATCCAGCAAAACCTAACAGACGCGTTTACAAAATGTAACGCGCCAAATCCTCATCGGCTAATAATTCACCCAAGTGCTCTTGCACATATTGATCATCCACCACAACGGTCTCTCCCGTTTTATCCGTTGCATCAAAGGATACAACCTCCAAGAGCCGTTCCATAACCGTATAGAGCCTACGTGCACCGATATTCTCAGTCCGTTCATTGACTTGCCAAGCGACTTCGGCAATTCGGTGGATGCCTGACTGAGCATAACTAAGTTTCAATCCTTCAGTCGCCATCAAGCTAATATACTGCTCAGTTAACGATGAACTAGGCTCCGTTAGAATCCTAACGAAATCATCTACAGTTAACGCATTAAGCTCAACTCGAATGGGTAATCTACCCTGAAGTTCAGCTATCAAATCAGAGGGTTTAGAAACATGAAATGCACCAGAAGCGATAAACAAGATGTGATCAGAACGAACCATGCCATATTTTGTTGAAACAGTGCATCCTTCGACCAGAGGCAATAAATCACGCTGCACCCCCTCTCGAGAAACATCGCCACCCTGCTCAGAGCGCTTTGCAACTTTATCAATTTCATCGATGAACACAATACCATTTTGCTCAATATTCTCAATCGCCTTAATTTTAATTTCATCTTCATTGATAAGCTTCAGAGCCTCTTCCTCAGCCAACATTTTCATGGCTTTTTTCACAGTGAGTTTACGTGTTTTAGTACGCGTTGTGCCCACTTGCTGAAACATCATCTGCAATTGACTGGTCATTTCCTCCATCCCCGGTGGAGCCATGATCTCAACGCCTGCTGGCGCAACTGTAACATCAATCTCAATTTCATTACTATCTAACAAACCTTCTCGTAATTGCTTACGAAACGTTTGACGGGTAGAGCTGTCCTTTTTTTCCTCAGGATGAGTATTCCCTCGCGCAGGTGGCAGCAACACATCAAGTATTCGTTCCTCAGCGGCATCTTCAGCCAATCGATGAACCTTTTTCATCGCAAGCTCACGCTCTTGCTTAATCGAAATATCCGCAAGATCGCGGATGATAGAATCAACGTCTCGCCCAACATAGCCAACTTCTGTGAACTTAGTGGCTTCAACTTTAATAAAAGGCGCACCGGCTAATTTTGCTAGACGCCTTGCAATTTCCGTTTTTCCCACCCCAGTAGGCCCTATCATCAGGATATTTTTTGGCATAATTTCATTACGCAAGACATCATCTTTAATCTGCATGCGCCGCCAGCGGTTTCTGAGTGCGATGGCCACTGAGCGCTTTGCACTTTCTTGGCCAATAATGTGTTTGTTTAATTCCTCAACAATTTCGCGAGGAGTCATGACTGTTGTGTTATTATTCACTTTCGCTATCCAATTCTTCTATCGTTAAATGATGGTTGGTATAAATACAAATGTCGCCTGCGATGGTTAATCCTTTATGTACAATATCCGCGGCAGTTAACTTGGTATTTTCAAGCAACGCACGTGCTGCAGCCTGGGCAAAAGGTCCGCCTGATCCGATTGCCATCAGCCCCTCCTCTGGTTCAATAACATCACCATTTCCTGTGATAATCAAAGAAGCTTTGCTGTCTGCAACTGCCAATAAAGCTTCCAAGCGACGCAGCATTCTATCGGTGCGCCAATCTTTAGCAAGTTCCACTGCAGCCCTCACTAAATTGCCTTGATGCATTTCGAGTTTACTTTCAAAACGTTCAAAAAGAGTAAAAGCATCAGCTGTACCACCAGCAAAACCTGCTATGACTTTATCTTTATAAAGCCGTCTAACTTTTCGAGCATTGCCTTTCATGACGGTATTGCCCATCGAGACTTGGCCATCCCCACCAATCACTACCTTGTTCCCCCGTCTGACTGACAAAATGGTCGTGCCACGAAATTGATCCAAAATACACCTCACAATACCCGAAACACTCTTAGATGGGGACTTAATAAAAAAAATCAATGGGGAAGCTTTGTATAGATCAGGTATTGGCGCAGAACGATGTTGATCTGCCTTATTTTCTTGCAAGAATAATAAGACGTGATGACAATTACTCCCGCAACCCAAAGATGAACTATATAAAAGGAATCAAGTTTTCAACTTTAGTTGGTTTTAACAGCCATTAAAGCTTCTCTTGTGGATAAGGGGCATCGTTCACTTTAAAGAAAAGAAATCCCAAACGACAAAGGAGAAATCTGAAGATGCTGAGCAATTGTCTGCCCAATATCAGCAAATGAGTCACGCCGACCAATAAATCGTCCTTGAACAGTTAACCCATCGACCAACACAGGGACATGCTCACGGGTATGGTCAGAGCCTGGAAATGTTGGATCACAGCCATGATCTGCTGAAATCACAACAAGATCATGAGGCTTAAGTACTGCTATCAACTCAGGCATACGCGCATCAAGCGCTTCAAGTGCACGCGCGTAGCCTGCCACGTCCCGTCGATGGCCATAGGAAGAATCAAAATCAACAAAATTGGCGAAAACCAAACCACCATCTGGCAGTGACTTCATAGCAGAAACCGTCTCGTCAAACAGAGCCATGTTTCCATCCGCAGTCACTTCAGTGGTCACTCCACAATGTGCAAAAATATCAGCAACTTTCCCAATAGATACCACTTCTCGCCCCGCTTCTTTGAGATAATCAAGCAAGGTCGGTCGAGGAGGCGGAGTTGCATAATCTCGACGATTTGCTGTGCGCTTAAAAGCGCCAGCGACTCCTTTGAATGGGCGCGCTATCACTCGGCCTATTTGATACTCATCAACCAATTTACGCGCAATCTCGCAAATTTCATAAAGCCTTTGTAAACCAAAAACCTCTTCATGAGCCGCTATTTGAAACACACTATCAGCTGATGTATAAATGATTGGCTTTCCTGTTATAAGGTGCTCTTCACCAAGCTCCTCAATAATGGTCGTACCCGACGCATGCCTCTCACCCAGCACACCAGGCACCCCTGCACGAACAACAAATTCATCCACGAGCGCTTTAGGAAAACAATGCTCTTGAACAGGAAAATAACCCCAGGCAAATCGAACCGGAACCCCTGCTAATTCCCAGTGACCGCTTGGTGTATCCTTGCCCAAACTTTGCTCCACAGCATAGCCATAATAGCCACTGGGCTCTTCAAGTTCAGATAACTCTCTAACTTTCATCCCAGAGCTTGCCAATGCTGCGTGAAATAACCCAGCCTTTGCTAAATGAGGAATATGCAAAGGGCCTTGACGTCCTATATTTGCTCGCCCTTCTTCACAAGCTTTGACGATATGCCCGAACGTATTTGCCCCCTCATCACCATACAAGTGCGCGTCAAGACTCGCACCTAACCCCAATGAATCAAGCAACAAAATACAAACACGCGGGAGTGTAGGCGTCATTTTATAGATCCTTGTCTTTCACGACAGTGTGTTTCTTTGAGCATCAATGCCACCAACAAGGCCAAAACAAGCCCAAGTGGTAAAATTAATGCTGCCAATTCATAATCTGCAAGGGAGTATACAGGAACACCGTTCTCCATACTCATACCCCCATGCTTCAACAAAAACCAACTGAAGAGATTTTGATAAACAATATAGCCCCCTTGCGTCAAAATAGAGACTGTACTGATTGCTGTGGCCGTCATATGTGGTAGTGAGCTTTCAGCAACCAAAGCATAACTGATGACTTGCGAAGCTGTAAAAAATCCAAGTAAAAAAAACAATACCGCCATCAGCGTTAAAGAAACCGGGGCATAGAGAATCATCAGGATAATTACAAGCGAGGCAAAAGCGCCCAGCTTCATCGGCAACGTACGCAACAACAGCTTGTCTGAACACCATCCAATCAGCGGCCCGCCAAAAATAGCCCCTAGAAACAGCATAGAATTTACCATTGCCGCATCTGTTTTGCCCACACCCAGCCGTTGCATCACATACAATGAACCCACCATGGCGCCAAGAACCGCTACCGCCATGTTCATCAAGCTTGCATAAAATGCAGCACATAAGGTTTGAGAATTCAGATAAGCACTTTTTAAGGTGTTCAGTATGTCAAAATGTTTACTTGCTTTGCGAGCCGCTTCACCAAATTTGTCTTTGACAAACACTGCCATGAGCACAAAAATCACCACACCAAACCATCCTAAGGCCAGAAGAGACTCACGCCACCCGATGTCGGCTACAAGCTTGGTGAGTGGATATTGTGCCATCATGCCCCCTGTCATCGCCATGGTCACAATGGCCCCAGTCACTAAAGCCATGCGTCGCGGAGGGAACCAACGAGACGCAATCCTTACCGGACCAAGAAAGCAAAAAGCACTACCAATTCCTGCAACAAAACGGCTCAACAACGCTAAATAGAAGGAATGAGCCTGGGCTAAAGTGAACGTACTCAATACACACAATAGCATCGCTATCATGATTGTCTTTTTGGTCGAGTAACGATCGAGCAATATACCAGCCGCAAACAAAAAAAGCACATTTGACAAATAATACGCACTCGATAAATAGCCCATTTTATCGGCTTGTATATGAAAATCATGCATGATGTTGTCAGCTATAGACGCAAACATCGTTCCTTGAATAAATGCATAAAAGAAAAATAAGGATGCACTGAAACAAACTAACCACGGGACAAGCGTCGCTTTTACCAATGACAATCTTCGTGTTCCTGCCAAAGCTTCCATCCCACTGCTCCTTAGGTTATTGCGCGACAATTGGTTTCTTTTAAAAATATTGCGGCCAGCAATGCAGTAAATGCTGTGAGCGGAAACATCCACATTGCAAATTGAAAATCTGCTATGTGATATTGATGCTCTAAAACACCTGCATGCGAGGCCATTAACCATCCAAACATGACCTGACCTACCCCCCCGCCACCCATGATAATCACTGAGGCGATCGCTGTAGCAATACCCGTATTGTGTGAAGGATTGCTTTCAGCAATCAGCGGATATGCAATCACTTGGGTGCTAGAAAACAAACCTAATAGAAAAAACAACACACTTAATTGCATTTCAGATAAAACATGTGCCAAAACCAACGGCAACACCGTGGCAAATGTTGCAAATGCACCTACTACCATCAATGGTTTGCGTTTACCGATAGTATCAGACATCCATCCCACCAGAGGACAACCCAAAATGCTACCCATAAAAATAAGGCTCACAATATTGCTTGCAGCAAGTTGTGGTAAATGATGAACTTCTTGCAAGAAACTCGCCCCCCAAAGCGCACAGATAACCATCACAGGCAAATTTAAACAAGCGGTATACAAACCTGCTAGCCCATTTTGCAAGTTTAATAGTGCCTGCAAAAAATATGTAAACCTAGAGTTTTTCTCTTGCCTTATCTCTACAGGGGAAATGACGTGAGGTGCATCTTTTACAAAAAGAAAAATCCAACAAAATAAGATAGCGCCAACAACACCATCAATCAACATTGAGTAACGCCATCCATAACGTTCACTCAGAAAAGCGAGCGGGGTATGTGCCATCATTCCCCCAAGGAATGCCATTGTGACAATTGTTCCAATGACCAAGGCTTGACGCCTTGGAGGAAACCAACGAGAGACCAATACAACACAGGCCAAAAAACAAAATGCGTTGCCAATCCCGGTCAAAAAATGGCAGAACGCGCCTAGAATAAAAGAGCGAGCAGCAGAAAAACCAAAAGTGCCAAGAACACAGACAGCCATGGACCATAAAATAACGTATCGCGTGGAATAGCGGTCAAGAAGAACCCCCGCCGGTAGCAAGAAAAGGATGTCTGCCCACAAATACATACTAGACATCAAGCTTAATGCTGTTGCATCAAGATGAAAGTCCTCTCGTAACGGTTGGTTGATGACATCGAAGAGGTTCAGTTGGAAAAATTCATAAAAGAAAAAAAGCCCTGCCGATAGACAAACAACCCACGCCATCAAGCTGCCAGAAGAAAAGCCCTTTTTCGTATCAAATGCAAACGTACCAGCCAACATAACTCCTCAGCCAAGGGATGTAATCGCATATTTCATGCAATGGGTTGGACCTCCATCCGTAACGGCCGGGATTATAACAAACCAAAGCACAGATTGGTACCTTGAATAATGAGAACAAAAGCATTGGGAATGTCCGCATTTTTTTTATTTTTTTGCTATAGTGAATTAACGGATGAGTTGAAAAAAGCTGGGAGCTTCGAAATGACCAAAATCACTGAGCGCGGACGAACTTTACTGAGTAATCCTCTACTCAACAAAGGCACCGCATTTACCTTAAAAGAAAGAGAAAACTTAGGCCTCCATGGCCTGCTACCCTCCCAGGTTGAGACCCTAGAAGCACAAACAGTACGATGCTATGAAGCATACAACAATAAAAGCGACCCATTTGAAAAACACATCTACCTGCGCGCCTTACAAGATAATAACGAAGTATTGTTCTACCGCCTGATAACCGAACATCTAACTGAAATGATGCCTATCATTTATACCCCGGTCGTTGGGAAGGCTTGTCAGCTATTTTATCATATCTATCGTAAGCCTCGAGGCTTGTTCATTAGCTACCCTATTCGAGACAAAATTGATGACATTCTTGCTACTGAAGCTCGGAAAAACAAAATCAGAGTCATCGTAGTGACTGATGGTGAGCGTATTTTGGGCCTTGGTGATCAGGGCGCTGGTGGGTTAGGCATCCCTATTGGTAAACTATCTTTGTACACTGCTTGTGGAGGTATCGCTCCTGGGCAAACACTACCTATCATTCTTGATGTGGGTACAAACAATCAAGAGCGATTGGCTGATCCTGAATATATTGGATGGCGCAACCCTAGGATCACCGGCAAAGAGTATGATGACTTTCTGGACACGTTTGTTCAAAGTATCAAGCGTCACTTCCCGCACACTCTTTTACAATTCGAAGATTTTGCCCAACAGCACGCTTACCCCCTTCTTGAGCGCTATCGCGATCAACTTTGCACTTTTAACGATGATATCCAAGGTACCGCTGCTGTTTCAGTAGCAGCAACGCTTGCCGCAACAAAAGTAAGTAACACACCGTTAAAAGATCAAGCTGTTGCGGTGTTGGGTGCAGGATCAGCGGGCTGTGGTGTCAGCGAACAAATTCTTAAGGCCATGGTTGCGCAAGGGTTAAGCGAGGAAGAGGCGCGCTCCCGTTTTTATCTTGTTGATAGAAATGGCCTACTTCTTGATAACATGCCGAATCTGCTGCCTTTTCAACAACCCTTCATGCGTTCGCAAAAATTGCTAAAAGAATGGAGCCTTGAAAACCCAAGTACAATCAGCCTGATGGATGTTATCAAGAATGTCAAACCAACAATCTTATTGGGATTTTCAGGACAACCTAACCAATTTACCGAGCCTATGGTTAAATTAATGGCAAGCTATTGTGCGCGACCGATCATCTTCCCTTTATCTAATCCAACATCAAAAGTTGAAGCAACACCAAACGATTTACTGACCTGGACCGACGGCCAAGCACTCGTTGCGACTGGAAGTCCCTTTGACCCCGTAACCATCAACGGGCACAGTATTCCCATCGCACAATGCAACAACTCTTATATTTTCCCAGGCGCAGGTCTTGCCATTGTCGCAGGTAATGCAAAACGTGTGACAGACGGCATGATGATGGCTGCAGCAATTGCCCTAAGCGAATTGGCACCGGCAATAAAAACTGGGAAAGGGCGGTTGCTACCTGAGTTAAACATCATTCGTAAAGTGAGCCAGCATATTGCTTTGGCATTTATTAAACAAGGCATTCAAGAAGGACATATTGCTCCTATGAATGATAAAGAAATCGAAGAACGAATCAAAGAAACCATGTGGATACCACAATATGAAACATTTGAAATTTAGGGAGAGTATTTATGCGCAGACAGTGGTATCTCGGTTTTGGGATCTTAATTCTTTGCGTTTTTTTTGTTCTTGTCATTCTACACGATCAAATCTGGTTTTTGGCGTTTTTAGTTCCGCTATGTTTGTTATGGGCGCATGATTTACTCCAAACCCAACACACCATTTTAAGAAACTTCCCCGTGCTTGGTCACATGCGCTATGTATTAGAGTTTTTACGTCCAGAAATACACCAGTATTTTATCGCCAACGATGAAGAAGAATTACCCTTCAACCGCGAAGTTCGATCGATTATTTACCAAAGGTCAAAAAACGTACGCGATACAATCCCCTTTGGAACTGATCGCGATATCATGAAAGTTGGCTATACGTGGGTCCATCACTCCTTAGCGCCTAAAGATGCGGCTGAACTATCTCCAAGAATCAGCGTCGGAGGGCCCGATTGTAAAAAGCCTTATGATGCGTCAAGGCTCAATATATCTGCAATGAGTTTTGGTGCATTGTCTTCTCATGCGCTCATGGCTTTAAATCGGGGAGCCCAAATTGGTGGGTTTGCCCATAATACAGGAGAAGGAGGACTCAGTCCTTACCATCTTCAAGGTGGTGATTTAATTCTTCAAATCGGAACTGCCTATTTTGGCTGTCGCGATGATCAAGGCCGCTTCGATGCTAACGAGTTCGTAAAGGAAGCCTTGCATGACGAAGTGAAAATGATTGAAATCAAATTATCTCAAGGCGCCAAACCCTCCCATGGTGGCATTTTGCCTGCTGCAAAACTTACGGAAGAAATTGCCCGTGTTCGCAAAGTATCCATGGGTCATGATGTTCTCTCTCCCCCTGCACATACTGAATTTAACTCTCCAATAGGTTTGCTACAATTTGTTAAAAAGTTGCGTGATTTGTCTGGTGGAAAGCCTGTGGGATTTAAACTCTGTATCGGACACAAATCAGAATTTTTGGGGATTTGTAAGGCCATGCTCGAGACAAACATTTTACCTGATTTTATTACAGTAGATGGCGCCGAAGGTGGCACGGGGGCCGCTCCACTAGAATTTTCTAACCACATGGGAGAACCCCTTGAGGCAGGGTTGGTTTTTGTTTGCAATGCCCTGATAGGAATCAATGTGCGCGATAAAATTCGCATCATATGTAGTGGCAAAGTTGCTACAGGGTTTGATATGGTTGAAAAAGTTGCCTTAGGCGCCGATTTATGTAATGCAGCCCGCTCGATGATGATAGCTATTGGTTGCCTACAATCCAAACAGTGTAATGCCAATACCTGCCCAACCGGTATTGCTACTCAAAACAAACGCCTACAACGCGGATTGGTTGTTGATACAAAAAAAATAAGGGTAGCTAATTTTCATAAAAATACGATTCATAGCTTTTTAGAAATGGTTGGTGCCATGGGTTTGAACAGCCCCAGTGAACTAAAACCAGGCCATATATTTAGACGAATCAATGACGCTCAAGTAAAACCTTTAAGTGAAGTTCATGAATTCCTTGAGCCAGGCCAATTACTAGGTAACAACATCCCTAAAAGCATCAAATACGATTGGGATATCGCAAAAGCACACCAATTCTAAGAAAGAAAGGCACCCCAAAATTTCATAGGAGATAAAAATGATCGACCCACTGAAATATACTCCAAAGGGCGATAAACAAAACTCAGATTTTTTCAACGAATACCGACTGAAAATTTATGAACGAAGAATTTCCACAGGACTAAACGATTTATTAGGTAACATGTGTGCAGTAGCTGTCCAAACGCACACAGGGGATGCCTTCAAGTATCTCAAAGAACTCTATGTGATGACACCCTATCGATATCGTGCAAGTTTTATCAGTGACTCACATAAAATTTATTGCTTAGTAAATCAGAAAGATACCCCGGTCTACTTCGTCCTAGAGCCATTAGATCACGTGTATGAAGATGAACTCTCAAGAATTAACAAACTATATCCCAATGCTCGAGAAAAATATAATGCGCGCTATATTGGTGAGATTTTTAAAACCAAAAATCTCAAAGAAACCAAGGCAATTCTCCTCTCCCAAAATTTTCAATTTCGTAACCCTGATGTAACAAAAAACAAGTTTTATTGTAATGAACACGTCGATTTCACTCGACTCTCTGATTTGACCTTTAACAGTGTAGGTTATACAGAAGCCGATATTTTTGATTTCGAAGCACTTGAATTGGGCCAGCCTTTTTCTCTCACCAAAAAAGAGCTGGCAGAGCTCGATAAAATTAATAAACTCACAGAAGACAATGGCACTAAACCTCTCATCAAAGGCATAGATCACTTGGCGACAAGAATTCTTGCTGGAGAACGTGAAGATGCTATTTTAGAATTTCTATGCCTTGCAAACTACTATTTCTGGGGTGCATACAATATCGGTGAAATGAACTCATCAACCAATGTCAATCGTGTACCACACGGCAATGACATCCGCTCACCTGCTAAAGTATTTACTGCAAACAATACACCGTATATGGTCAACTCTTTCAAGAATTTACCCATGCCAACTGAAGATTTTGTTCGCAATTATGGACGCCGTTTACACCATATTGCGATGGAAATCCTTGATGGAGACCACAAAAGCGGCGTAAAGAACATTGATTATGTGATTCATACACTCCGTGATCAAGCCCACGTCAGCTTTTTGGCTAAAATTTTTGGGGAATGCAATGACGAGCCAGACTTAAAACAGATCTTTTCCACTCACTCAGCCCTTTCTCTGTTAATTACTGAGTATGTGGAACGATGCCATGGATTTGATGGCTTTTTCACTAAGGAAAATGTAGCTGCCTTAACTGAAGCGGCAGGATTAGATGAACAGCTTAAAAGCGATCATAAAAACGGTGGTGTTATAGGTGACTAAATCCAACCCAAGTCCAGAAGGCAAGATGCATGATTTTTCTAAAACTGCATCTCTCAATGAAGCGCAATACCGAGCTTTATATGAACATTCGATTCAAGAACCAGATAAATTTTGGGCACATCAGGCCAAGGAGTTTATCACCTGGTCTAGCCCTTGGCAGCAAGTTACCCAAGGGGATTTTAACTCCCTCGATATTGGCTGGTTCATTGGTGGCAAACTCAATGCCTGTTTTAATTGCCTAGATAGACATCTTGAAAAACACCGCCACAAAGTTGCTCTCATTTATGAAGGAAATGATCCAACACAAGCGAGGTCTTTGACGTTTGAAGAGCTCTTTCACAAAGTTTCTACATTCGCCAATGTATTAAAAGCTCACGGCATCAACAAAGGTGACCGTGTTTGTATTTATTTACCCATGATCCCCGAGGCCGTCATCGCGATGCTTGCCTCAGCAAGAATTGGTGCCGTTCATTCAGTTGTCTTTGGTGGCTTTTCAGAAAACGCCTTGAAAAATCGCATATTAGATGCCGATTGCAGAATACTCATCACCGCAGATGGTGGTATGCGGGGAAGTAAGTCAGTTTTATATAAAAACACTGTAGACAAAGCCCTTCAGTCCTGCCCAAATATAACTCAGGTCATTGTTGTCAAACATCTTGATGTCCCGATTCCCATGACCCAAGGACGGGATGTTTGGTATCACGACATAATCAAGGGACACCCCTCCGAATGTCCAGTGGTTGAAATGGATGCGAGCGACCCCTTATTTATCCTTTACACCTCAGGATCGACCGGCAAACCCAAAGGTGTATTGCATGCAACGGGTGGATACTTAGTATACGTTGCAATGAGTTATCGTTATGTATTTGGTTACCATGATGGGGATGTTTTTTGGTGTACTGCGGATGTAGGTTGGATCACAGGCCACTCTTACCTCGTTTATGGACCACTCCTTAATGGTGCGACGACTTTGCTTTTTGATGGAGTGCCTAATTACCCGTCTTATTCTCGCTACTGGGAAGTGATTGATAAGCATCATGTTAATATTTTTTATACCTCGCCCACGGCCCTACGTGCATTACGTCGTGAAGGAGATGAATGGGTTAAAAAAAGTAGTCGCCAAAGTCTTAAGTTACTTGGAAGCGTTGGCGAGCCCATCAACCCCGAAGTATGGAAATGGTATTTCGATATTGTAGGTGAAAAACGCTGTCCAATTGTTAATACCTGGTGGCAGACAGAATCAGGTGGTATCCTGCTGACACAAATACCTGGGGCAACACCTATGGAGCCAGGCTCTGTAGGCCGTCCTTTTTTTGGTATTGTGCCTGAGATCATCGATGAACAAGGACAGGCGGTCAAAGGAAGCAATCAAGGTCGCCTAGTGATAAAACGGCCATGGCCTGGTTTGATGAAAACCATCTTTGGTCATCGTGAGCGGTTTGTTCAAGCTTATTTTAAAGAGAGTCCTGGAAATTATTTAGCAGGCGACCTAGCCTATCAAGATTCTGAAAGTAACTATTGGATACTGGGCCGCAGTGACGATGTTATCAAAGTATCGGGACATCGCCTGGGTAGCGGAGAAATTGAGAGCGCATTAGTTTCACATCCGTCTGTCGCAGAGGCCGCAGTGGTAGGCATACCAAATGAGATCAAAGGTGAAGAGATTTACGCTTTTGTGACCCCTATAGTCCAGGTAAACTTAACTGACGAATTAAAAAAAGCGCTGATACTACATGTCAGGGAAACGCTTGGCCCAATAGCTGCTCCTGAAGAAATACAATGGGCCAGAGCACTGCCGAAAACTCGATCAGGTAAAATCATGCGGCGTATTTTACAAAGAATTGCCATGAATGATTTGGATGATTTAGGTGATACTTCAACCCTTGCTGACGATAGCATTATTGATGAGCTAATAAGAGATAGGTTATGAACCAAAAAGTTTTTGTAAATCGTATTTTAAATATGAAGAGAATTAAGTATATCGGATTGGATATGGACCATACCCTGATCCGTTACAAAACCAATAACTTTGAGGCATTGGTCTATGACCTCGTCATTGATGAACTGATTCAAAACAAAAACTACCCAAAAATCATCAAAACGTTTCGTTTTCATTTTGACGATGCTATTAGAGGATTGGTGATTGATAGTAAAAATGGCAACATACTCAAATTAAGTCGTTATAGTGCAATAAGACAAAGTTACCACGGGACCAGACTTATCGACTTCAGTCGACAAAATCAATTTTATCGCAGTATTTATGTCGATTTGGGCGATCCGAACTACATTGCTATTGACACATCTTTTTCGATTGCTTTTTGCGTTTTATACGCTCAGCTTATTGATTTGAAAGACAAATCACAAGAACGCCTTCCAAGTTATCAAACCATAGCTCTGGATGTTCTCTCAAGTGTTGATAAAGTCCACATGGACGGACATTTGAAAAAATATATTAGCGAGCATCTTGATAAATTTGTCATCAAAGAGAAACGCTTGGTTGATGGCATCCAACAGTTTATTCGCCATGGTAAAAAATTTTTTATTTTGACCAACTCAGACTTTGCTTACACTAAACTCTTGTTAGATTATGCACTGAGTCCGTTCTTAGATGCTAACGAAAGCTGGCAAGATCTATTTGAATTTACCATCACCTCGGCCAATAAACCCCGATTTTTTTATGATAATCTCCATTTTTTAAGCATTGATCCCACCTCAGGCTTGATGTCAAATGTAGCTGGAAAACTCTCTCCTGGAGTGTATCAAGGCGGTTCAGCAACTAAATTCACCGATGATTTGGCGTTGAGTGGCGATGAAATTCTCTATATTGGAGATCATATCTATGGCGATATTCTGCGATTAAAAAAAGACTGCAATTGGCGTACTGCATTGGTTGTCGAAGAGTTAGGTGAGGAGATTGCCGGACAAATCAAAGCGTATGACATCGAAAAGGACATCGCACAGATGATGAATCAAAAAATTTCACTTGAGCAAACCTTCATCAATCTCTCAACCTCTGCGATTGACGAAAAAACCAAACGCTACGACGATCAATTAACCACTTTACAAACCGATATTAGCGCGCTTGACCAAAAGATTTCAGCGCAGCTTAAAGAGCAACATGTTTTCTTCAATCAAAAATGGGATAGGGTCTTTCGGGCTGGAGCTGAAGAAAGCTTTTTTGCATACCAAGTCGATCGCTATGCCTGTATCTACATGGAAAAATTATCCGATCTTCTACAACATTCCCCGCTGACATACTTCAGGTCACAGCGACGATTGCTAGCTCATGATGTAGAAATGATTGGGTTTTGATTCAATTTTTGGCGCCATTGGTTTATGCTACAAACTTTTCCACTCAACGGTTGATGATGCTGAAAACTTGTTTATCAATTGCAGGATTTGATGGCTCAGGGGGTGCTGGGCTTCAAGCAGATCTTAAAACCTTCTCAGCACTTGGATGCTATGGCATGAACGTGCTCACAGCATTACCCATACAAAACACCATGGGAGTTCGCGCGTGCTACGAAATACCTTTGTCAGCGATTTTGGAGCAACTGGAAACCATCTTCGAAGATATCGTGCCTAATAGTATAAAAATTGGTATGTTATTCAACGAAGAGATTGTAGAACTTGTAGCTGATTTTCTACAAACGTATGCCCAAGGAATCCCTATTGTCCTTGACCCTGTGATGATTGCCAAAAGTGGGGATGATTTATTACGCCCAAGCGCTAGAAAAAAACTCAAAGATATACTGATGCCAATTGCAACCATTATCACTCCCAATATCCCTGAAGCACAAACGCTTACTCAAACAAATGTTGATCTATCGACCCAAGCACAACTATTGATGGCAGCAGGCGCTAGTGCTGTATTGTTAAAAGGTGGACACCAGGATGGCAATACATCTGACGATCTCTTCATGGATAGCCAACAAACCTTTTGGCTCAAGAGCCCGCGCATCATTACGCATAATACACACGGCACTGGCTGCACACTGTCTGCAGCGATTGCAGCCTATCTTGCTTTAGGTGAACCTTTACCAAAAGCGTGCCGGCTGGCAAAAGAGTATCTATTTTCGGCTATTAAATCTGCTCAATTCATGTCCTTAGGACGCGGTCATGGGCCCGTCGATCATTTCCATCAGCATCAGTTCGCCTATGAACCATCCTGATCCTTGGTATATTGCTGGCATTGGAGCAATTGGCACCTTGTTAGCGACATTTTTATCTCAGACTTCAGAGCTTATATTACTCCTAAAAAATAAACAGTCACTCGCCTCCTACGAGGCTTCAACCTTCTTGAAGGTAAGACGCGGCAACTGCACCTTTACGGCCCACCCCAGAGCTTTACCGATAGATACCTTAGACACCTTGAAGATTCGACGCCTAATTTGCACAGCAAAAGCCCATGATGTCTTACCCATACTCAAACAACTTGCTGATTATTTAGACAAATCAAGCACCATTATCTTGATTCATAATGGCGTAGGGGTTTTAGAAGAGATCAAAGATCAGTTGCCGAAATTACGCATTATCTCATGCATCACCA
>JBIIJL010000124.1:0-3972 GCA_044233795.1 Legionella sp.
TTAAATTATACGAATGTTGTTTGATTAGTTATTAATGGCTGTAGAGGCTGGAAGAGTGGCGTAAAATATTTATCATATTCCCAACCTTTATTGGGAATATATGACCTTGTTAGTATCTTCGCATATTTTGTAATTGCTGCTGAAGTAGATTAGGAGTGTTAGCATCTTCGGCAGCATTAGCCGCACGTCTTGCTGCGGCAGTTTGATTTTCTGACGCTCTAGTCGCATTTTCCATAGCCTGCTTTTGTAAATACAAACTAGCCGTGTCTTTATCTATCAACTTTGCCTCATAAGCTTCAAGTATTTGACCTCGTTTTAGCATTTCAGCTCGTGCTATGTCTCTATCTATTAATCCTAGCTCATAAGCTTTAAGTATTTGATCTCGTTTTAGAATCTCAACTCGCAATCTGTCTCTGTCTATCAGTCCTACTTGATAAGCTTCAAGTATTTGACCTCGTTTTAGCATTTCATCTCGTAATTGATTTCTTTGTGTCGCCTGCGCTTGCTCTCTTTGTCGTATTGGTTCATTTTGTAAATCTATTTGTTTTCGGAGCGCTCTCTCTTGTGCAAATCTCTGAATAAATTCTTTATCTTGACTGCTACAGTCCCAATCATTTATTTCTCCACTCCAAGACCAAATACCACCATTGTTTTCACATATTGTACCCATATGTACTTCTGCATAAGAAGCATTTGAAAATAAAATAGCTATCACCATTAAACCTAATAATTTTTTCATCTATAACCTTTACTTTCTAACTAGAATGTATATCCATAGTTTTTAAATTGAATTCGTTAACATTAATACTAAATATATTATTTTGGATTCAATATAACACTATATATATGGTTGCATTAAAAGAGTCTGAATTCCTATAATCCAACACCATATAAGGTGTTGAAAATAGAATGTACGAACAATTGGATACCGAAGCGAATGAGCTGCTAGATTTGATCTCATCCAATGTTGTCAAATTTAGAAAAGCCAAAGGGTACAGTCAACTCAAATTAGCAACTGAAATGGGCTACGGCAGTGCATCTTATTTTGGCTGTATAGAAATCAGAAAAAATGGTCAACATTTCAATATCACTCAATTGTACAAGATCAGCAAAATCCTCAAGATTCCCATAGCTCAATTCTTCGAATCCACCCCATCAGAGCCACCGCCTGAGTCCAATCAATAAGAAATCCTTGGAGAGTTTCGACCAATAGAAGCCTAGTGGCGTTTGAGTGAGTCCTATTAAAATAGATAAGTAAAAGCGATGGTTAATATAACATCACATTATATTAAGCGTTAGCGGTAAACTTAGCTCCTCCCAAGGAGGTCAGTTTTCATATAATGAATGTTATGTTAAAGCAATCTTATTATTCCGCTGTGAACATAAGCAGCTCGCGATAGGGTAAGCCATACGGCTTGGCATATCATTAGCTGTCTTGTTCATGGCTGTAGGGATCATCAGATTGTCGTCCAGCGCTTTTCCGATACCGCTTGTTTGAGCGGATGCGAGTGATCGTTGTGGCTCTAAGAACCACCGTCATAAATTCATCAACCTAATATCACCAAGAAAAAAAGAAAAATGATATAAGAACGAAACCGTGATTCGTTCTTGCGTAGCGCTGACCATGGCAGTGCGCAGGCCTTGTGGCAAGAGAACCTCACGGCTCTTGCTACTGCATTTGATTCCGCTGTTTCCAGCTTCGCTTTGGTTCATCGCAGTACATTCCGACTTCAGCAAACAGTTCCCATATCTTAGGCTCTTCCGCTCTTGGCTTATCAAGGCACCCGATTGACTGAAATATTACCTCTGTTCGGATTACCTCAGTATCTCCCTGATTGGTTCTAGGTGTTGTTATTGGTGTCATTACTTCTCCTTTATCCAATATACTCAAAGATGTCATTGCCCATCTCAAAATAGGTTCCATCCATCTCAAGTTCTCTGGCCACATCTTCATAGCTGATATTGTTGGCAATGATGGATGGCAAAGTATCAATGCTGTAGCAGTCCTGCAAGAGATCGTAGGCGATGTCCTCCATGTTCTGGTTCTCATAGACCCTAACATCATCCGCCTTGCTGATTGCGTCCTCTATATCCATAGCAAGTCCTTCGCTAAGTAGAAAGGAAATCGCTTTTAACTCATGATCCGATTTGAACTCTAACAAACTCAATTGGTCGTTGAGTTCATGAATGTTTGAGTATTCTTCAATAGGTATAAACTCGTAATCGTCATACGAACTATCACTGATAAAATATTCTTCGTGGTTCTGAGAGCCACATATTGTTTCACCCTCACACAGTACCTCTGAGATAGCCTGTGCGAGCTCAAACTTGGAAATAGGTAACTGAACCCATCTGCCGACTAAATACGCCTCATTGTACGCCTGCATATCCGTTATGAACACCTCTGCAATCATCATCTACTCCTCTTATTAAATTCCGGTATAAACAACGAACAATGTTATGCGTACGTTGTAGTTGATTAGGCAAGAGAGAGCAAATGGTAACCCCTATCCCATTGAAATCATTGGTACCTAAAAATAGTTACGGCTTGTCGGGGGTGACTTGGATGACGAAGTGGTGACATGCACTGAAATGGACTTCTATTAGCGGAGTCTAAAAATTGGCTATAAGCTCGGCTTGGATACAATTTGTTCAATTTAGGTAATCATTGATGGTTGCAAGATTAAAGTATGACACTTAGTAAGGATTAAAATGAGTCAATTTTGTACGCAATGCGGCACTGAAAATGTTAATGATGCGAAGTTTTGCAAGAGTTGTGGACACTCGCTAATAGAAAAAGAGCCATCACCTACTCCTGCGCAAACGGTAGTCCATACAGAACCTACTCAAGAGCAAGAAGCTGCTGTCAATGTAGAAGAAAATACTGTATCAGTAGAAAATGCCATGGAAGCACCAACGGTATTAAGTGGATGGTTGTTACTTATCCCTGTAGTCGCATGGGTACTTTATAAATTAGGTGTATTGGCAGGTGGGAACATAGTCCTGATGTTTGGATTCATGACGGTTCCTAATATTCTTGCAGAAGCACTTGGCGGAGCAGTTGGCATTGTTGGTGCCCCTCTGATCGTCACAGGTCTTATTTATGGTGTTAAAAAAGCCAATGGCGTTCAATACACAAATTTCGTACTACATACCCTCATCGCTTCCATCGTACTGCTTGCAATTGCTATTGCTGGGAATATTAACACAATAAGAGATGAGCAAAAGGCTGTAATTGAACAAACGGCTTTAGAAGTTGAGCCAGCAGCAAGACCAATGACAGCAGAAGAAATATTAGCAGCAGATAGTGTAATAACAGCAACTGATGCGGTAATACCAGCAGTAGAAATAACCTCTCAAGAGGAACAAGCATTTAAAGAGAAAATCAATAAAGCATATAGCGAGGGGGTAGTTGGTACTTTACAATTTCCAGTAACCTTTTCAGAATTTAAAGAAGCTGAACGCAATTGCAATGATGGACAAGGTAAAAGCTGTACGGCTTTGGGTCAAATGTATGATATGGGCATAGGATTGCAAGGTGAAAAAGATTCTGCACCGTTTTATAAAAAAGGATGTAATGATGGTGACGCGAATGGATGCAATTACCTTGGGTGGGCATATAATGAGAAAAGTGACTATATTAAAGCAGCTAAGTTATTTAAAAAGGCATGTGATAATGGGTCGCATGAAGGATGCGACTCGTTAGGATGGTATTATTATCAAGGAGAATCAAGAAGTGGTATTGAAACTGATTATCCAAAAGCTATGGTTCTATTTAAAAAAGCATGTAAGCAAGGTAATGCAGGGGGTTGTCAGCATTTAGGTTTAGCCTATGAAGATGGACAAGCAGTAGAACAAGACTATTCTAAAGCAACAGCGTATTACAAAAAAGCATGTGATATTGGCGGTAGAAGCCAAACAGATGGCTGCACACTTTATGAAAAACTGCAAAGTCAAGGCTACTAAACAGCC
>JBIIJL010000062.1:0-12423 GCA_044233795.1 Legionella sp.
CAAGCGCACACCCTAGAGCAACTCGAGACACTCCTTCCCTACAACATTGACACTCAACGTCTCGACAATATGAGAAGCTTACCTAACTTGATCTTGCCCGCATAGGTGGGGTTAATTCACCGCTTACTCATATAGTGCGTTTTCAGGTACTGAATAAACAACTATTTCCTTTCCCTCATATTCATCTTGTCTCACATAAATCATCCCGGATTTTTTTAATACCTGAATCGAGGCGTTATTTTCTGGATAAGCAAATGCTATTAGTGGATGTGGGATATTGGTCTTTCCCCATGAAAGTAATGCTTTCAATACTTCAGTAGCAAACCCATTCCCCCAATATTGAGGCAAGAATTTAAAGCCGACTTCAACCTCATTAGAAGTGTCCATCGAAGCCCAACCGGCTCGCCCTGCAAAATCGCCAGTGTCTTTTGAAAATACAGCCCATTTGCTAAAACCATGCTTTTCTTGATGAGCAACGTCTTCCCGAAGATCAAGACACGTTTCTTCAAATGTTCTTATTCCACTGGGGATATATTGCATTACAGAAGGATTAGAATGCAGTTTATAGAGCAATTCCACATCACTCAAGGTATAGGGTCTTAACGTGAGTCGTTTCGTAGATAATATATTCATATGTCTTTTTTATTGGGTGAACGCAAGCTGAGAGCTCTGTTGCTGTAAATTGCCAACATTATACAGCGTGTCGCAGGATATCGCACACCCAAGAATTTAAACTCATACCAGAATTTTTAGCAGCCACGTAAACTTCACGATGAAGTTCAGGAGAAATTCTCAGATTGAATTTTCCAGAAAATGGTTTTTCCGGACTCTCATTCCTTTCCTGACAAAATTCGAGATAATCTTCGATCGAGTCAATAAAAGCCTGTTTCAATCCATGTGCCGTATCAGATTGGAAAGTAATCACATCTTTAGTATTTATCACTTCCCCAGAAAAAATCTCATTTTCGTCATCAAATTCTACGTGACCAATATAGCCCTTATAATTCAACATGGTTTTACTCCTGCTTCTTTCAGTAATCGCTTTACAGACACCACAACAACTTTATCAGCTTCCTTTTTAGGATGTGGCCTATGGAAAACGGCACGAACACCATTAAGAGCAACTCGAATTCTTGAACCCCTGCCTTCAGATAAGTCTGCACCTAAGGCAATAAGTAGTGATTCTACATCTTTCCAAACAATACTGGCATTTACAGGTGTTTCAAATATGCTCTGTAGCATTTTTTTGTGTTTAGTTTTCATTATTATGATACCACATTTTGGTACTATTTCAAGTTGTCCAATCTTATAACCTATTTATAAAGATGGGACTCCTTAACTGAAAAGTTACCAGAGCAACATTAGGTAACTGGTTAATAAAGGCCGCGGGGCTACTAACCCCCTTAGTTAAGCTGATGGAGGCTAATATCCAAGAGCATGATATTGCCTTTGCGGATGAAACGCCTTTACAGGTGCTCAAAGAAAAAGACCGTAGCCCCACCAGCAAGTCATACATGTAGCTCTTTATTGGTGGGCCACCTGATAAATGCGCATATGTATATCAATATCATCAAACTCGCTCCGCGCAGGTTGCGGCCAATTTCTTTGCTGACTTCAACGGCTATTTGCATGCGGACTGCTATAGTGCCTATGTTGCTTTGGATAAATTAGCCCACATTCACCATGTTGCTTGTTGGGCGCACGCACGCCGCTACTTCGTTGATGTTACGAAGTGCAGCCAAAAGAAAACAGGGCTTAGTCATCAAGTGATTAAACTCATTGCTCAACTTTACTTCCTAGAAAAACAACTCAAGGAACAGGCAGCAACACCAGAGGTCATTTATCAACGCCGGCAAGCATAAGCTATGCCCATCATCGTTAAGCTCAAGGCGATCGTTGATGAAAATCTTTATAAAATCCTACCTAAAAGCCCATTGGGCAAACCCGTCCATTAGACCACGTCAGTTTGTAATCGGACGAAAAAACTGGCTCTTCCATGGTAACGATCTTGGCGCTCAAGCTGGCAGCATCCTCTTCTCTCTTCTCTCTTATCGAAACGTGCAAACAGCACAGCATTAACGTCTTTTCTTGGCTTAAGTATGTGCTCACCAGCATCCATCAGGCTAAAACACTCGAGCAACTCAAAGGTCTATTACCCTACAATATCAACACCAACTTGCTTGAAAACATGCGTAATATACCTGAGCTTATTTTCCCTGATAAGGGTGTGATTAACTAAGCGCTCACAAATGATATATTGGATCCATCATTGAAAATTTTTGTGAAATTTCAACAAAAGCCGCACCTTTATCAACTGGGAGTAATGCAATATTGTATTTCTTCATGGGGAATATTTCCCGGAATAGTCTTTTTCAATATATAACTGTGGATTTTGAAGATACCATTAATGTTCAATCATCTCGATTGAATCATCTGATAACATCACGCTTGGTGTTTTACTTTCATTAGGGTCTTTTATTTCAATTGGAGGCGACTTGTATATTTCATCATCAGGAACAAAAACAATTCTCATACCCCATCCCTCACGAGTAGACAACATTTCCCCAAATTCCTTCATGGAATATTCTTGATCATCAATCAAAATAACTGTGCCATTCTTTGAATCCCAACTGATTTCGCAGCGCAAAACATCAGCACGTGGCGCCCAATGTGCGACTGGCTCATTAGTCGAGTTCTTTTCAAATATTATCAATACAAATCGTATGTTATTCAATATGGTAACAAACAATATGTAGAAGAGGACCCCGTCAGTGAGACAAAGCTCCCCTACTATTTAGCATAGTGTCCAATTATTGGTACACTCCTCATTCCCAGGTGGAGTGAAGTTGGGCTTCTTTGGTTCATCTTCTTGTGTGTTCTTAGGGGCAAAAAAACCAGCAAGGAGTAGACCACCTCCAACGGCGGCCATCGTAATACCGACACCTACAGCAGTCCCACTGTATGCGAGCACCGCACCGATCACCAACAAGGCGATGGCAACAAATTGGGTCATGGGGTGTGACAAAATATGCATAAGAAAACTGTAGCAGTATTCAGTTGAGGGTGTTCTCACCGTTTCTGCAAAGACATAGATGTCAGGGGCACCATCACTTTCTAAGAGTTGTCGGCCATTGCTTCCGAGAAACTCTAAAATATGATCAAGCGTAAGCCTACCAGTTTTGGTGGAACCTTGTGGATCACGTACGCGGTAGCTTAGTCCATCAGGGTGTTTCTTGAAAGAAATCGGTTGGTAGTTCTTCCCGCCCAAAGGTTGCCTCAATGTTTTACCCCTAAAACCGAGGTATGGCTTGTCATAAACAAGCGACGGGGTGTTTGTTAGAATAAAATCATGGTTCAATTGGGTAAGAATACGACCAACCTGGATGGGATAACGTAACAATTTGTGATCCGCAATAGTGATACTATAGGTAGGATTATCAATTGCAATTTGATAAATCATATCGAATACTTCTGGTACAGGGTTTGGAAGGTATAAATTCTTTACGGTATCCATGTAGAAAGTGTACCTTTCTTGAACGTCCTTTTCTGCGGTTGTTCGTGCGTGGCCACGCACACTTTTTTTCGAATGTCCTGCATATATTGCTGCATAAACGGCATCGACAAGTCTATCAATGATTGCTGTAGATGTTTCTTGAAGGGTCATGGTCCTTACATTTTCTTCCTTGAGGTCAGAAAATGGGATGGTTTTCTTTAAGCTAACCTTTCCTTTGTCTACCTCAATTTCGGCATAAACGGACTCCTGTTCTGGGTTTATAAATTGCGGGTCGTTTAAGGATAACTCCAGGATCTGATGAAAAGAAATGTCTCCAGCTTTTAACTTGCCTTTGGGATCTATAACGGCATAAGTCAAGGTAATTGAAGCTTTATTCAAATCCAAGTAGACGATGTTCTGTTCAAAATCGTCTGCTGAATCCTCTAGCCAAGCCATTCTATAATTAGGGTCTCCAATGCGTTCTCTAGTCACCTTGCCGATACAATCCAAGTGGGGCTTACTATAGGATACCCAACAATCTCTGGGTTGATTTGGAAGAAAATCTTTATTCAATTGTCGTACAATACGGCCTGCATTGATGGTATAGGCTATGCTGTCACGATAAGGCCCATTCTCATCACTACGGGTGGAATGGCCACTTGGTCTAGCTATTGCCTTTTTGTAGATCTGCTCATAAATCGCAGGCATGTCTTCTGGATCATATAAAGATTTAACAGTTTGAAGATAAGTAAGTCTTGCTTGCTGCACTGCCGCTTGTTCATCCGCTGGATTATCACTCGGAAAATGTTTGGCAGACACTGCTAGTTGAACAGCTTTTTCCAATAACGAGATGATGTTATCGCAATGAGATTGAAGAGTTTCTCTATTCATTCTGTTTTTTATATGCGCAAAATAAAATAAATAAAAAATTATAACACACAGCTCAATAATATGACAGCATAACGCGGGCGCGTATCAAAGAATTCTGTCCCACTCGCGCAACAACAAATGCCAGTGCACTGAATAAAAATGAAGATTATTGATGAACAAAATGATTGTGGGAATCTATAGCCAATATACTCTACAAAAACGAGACCATGCACACCTTTCGCAAGCTGGTAGCTTGCATCGTAATGCCATGATCTAACTGACAATAATGAAATTCCATCCGGTTTTCTTTGAAAATTTAGCGGTGAAAGCATGGTGAAATACGCGGTGCAAGACCGTAAAATGCTTTTAAATACCACAACCTGCCTATGCAGTTAACTGATGTAATCACTATATGTTGTATCCATCGGCATGAGTACTTATCCAGAAAATTTGGTCGAACTGATGAATCTTTTTTCAACCGAAGAAGCTTGTTTAGAATATCTGAGCCTGATACGTTGGCCTGATGGTTATGTGTGTATGCGCTGCAATGGGAAAGATGCATGGAGTTACAACATTTTGCTAACGATGTGACATTTCCTTACGACGCCTTATATGTCGTAAATTGACAAACCCCGCGTAGCGGTCTATAAGTAGTACAAGGTAACTGATATTTGAACGTCAACTACCAATCGACGGCCGTGTCCCTGGTGAATTAGACTCAACCGCTAACGTCGAGGCGATCGCAACTAACAGAAGGAGCAGATGACATGAGAAGAACCTGTAAACGGCAGTTGTCACTGGCGGCCATTATGATCTGTACGATGTCCGCCACATGTGCGGCGGTTTATGTGCCGCATTGGGGGCAGTGCCCCTCCGGTCAGATCTGGGACTATTGGCATGGAGGTTGCTACGAAAGGGCTGTACCCCATCACCGCACTAAGGTTCCCCCAATCGCGAGTTTTAGGGAGGGCTATTTAACGCCAAAACCATGCCCCATGGCAATGTGATTTTTCCAGGTGGCGCAGCAATCAAGGAGTGATGTTAAAAGTCAATTTAGTTCAATGTAGCATGTGCCGCGTTTGATAATCCATACTAGCAGGAGTTATACTTATCTCCTGCGAAAGAACAACCGCGGCATGGGCCCATTGAATAAATCGTCGCCAGTACTCAGCGAGGCGGGTGTTGCTCGCCCCTTGCTCAAAAAGCTGCTGCAATCTGGCGATTGCTTTATCCAGTGTGGCTTTGGCAAGACTTAAATCGATTAGGTCGAAATGATACCCTAAGAAATCAAAACCCTTGTCAATCTTACCGATATAAGTTTTATCGGGGTGCAGGTCAAACTTCAGTTGACCCAACACCTGATACGTACATCGTACGATTTTCTTTAAAGCATGTTTTGTTTTACACAACACAACCCAATCGTCCATAAAGCGCACATAAAATACGCCTTTTATAGCCTGCATGGCTGCATCAAGCCGATGAAGTGCGACAGCACCCAATAACGGAGATAGCGGCGAGCCGCGTGGCAATCCTTTTTCGTGGCTGTAATAAAGCCCTCCCCAAGTGCTGGGGACCTTAAGGCTTTGTCCAACCAGTTCGACGAATGGTTGGTCCCCCGTCAATGAGAGTAAGTCCTCTAATAGAATGTCGTGATCAATATGCTCATAAAATCCTTTGATGTCGCTTTTGAAGATATATCGGTACTGATTAAGGTTTGCCTTCGTATCACGAACAGCTGCTTTTAACCCGCCATGGTGTTTGACATGGTAGCATTGTGGGCTTATTAAATGATTGATATGAAGATATTCAGATAAAGCGAGGCTCATGACTTTCAGAACCAGACTGTCTGCGCTGCAATAAAGACTGTAGGTTTCATCCGGAAAACGATACTGTTGTCTTGGGGAAAAAAGATGATTCATTTGCCTGAGCGAATCAGTAATTTGTGGCAACAACGTGTTTTTATGATGCCGAAAATGCCAGCAATCACTATTAGCTCCTCGATGAGCATAAGACTTACAAAGCCATTCATAAGCTTGATGGGTCACTGCATCAAGTGTTTCAGCTTTTAAAATCCATCCTATGCAGTTGACTGGCCTAACCATTACATATAGATTTTAGTGATTTTGCTGGCACTGGATCAATTTCAAGCGCCTGCTGTATCAATCGAAAAAATAATTTACCTCTTGAGGTGGACGTCCTTCGATTAAATCGAAAAGTAAATTCATCAAGGTAGTAAGATAAATTCTTATGGCTAATGGCGCCTTGGTGGGTTCCAAGCAGCCAGCGCTTAATCAGTGAGGCAATCAGATGAGCCAACGGAATTGCATCTGAGTCTTTGACGCTATGATTGCTAGTCGGCAGATGAGTATATCCGTGGCTACTCAATCCGCAATAACCATTCCACCCATCAGTACGTATTGTACTGCCCGGAGAAACCATCTGCATAATAGTAGACGTTAATACAGCGCTGGAAGCATCGCTAATGGGAGAAAGCCTAATGCGCCCGACGCCTTTTCCTGTATCCTCTACCGCTATCAACACCAACGTTTTTCCTTCTGCACCACGACCTCTTTTACCTACTTTCTCCCCACCAATCAAGGTTTCATTCACCTCAACAATACCACTCAATCTATCACGCCCTGGCCTGACCATCGCTCTACGTAGTTTGTGTAACCATTTCCATGCCGTATGGTAACTGCCTAATCCAAGAGCCTTTTGAAGGCCAAGTGCGCTGACCCCATTTTTCTGGTTAACAACATACCAAATAGCCTGAAACCATAATCGAAATGGTTTATGCGTGTCTTGAAACAGCGTTCCAGAGATCACTGAGCCAGTGTATTTACATGCCTTGCAATGGTATAATCCGCTGCTCATTTTCCATGCATCTTTCCCATTGCAGCGTATACACAGATAACCATCAGGCCAACGTATCAGGCTCAGATATTCTAAACAAGCTTCTTCGGTTGGAAAAAGATCCATCAGTTCGACCAAATTTTCTGGATAAATACTCATGCCGATGGATCCTACATATAGTGCTTACATCAGTCAACTGCATAGGCAGGTACCACAATATTAGTTTATAATGGTCTTTCAGAGTTAAAACAAGACGGTGTATTATGTTTCAACCTATTCCAACCTATTCCAGCGTATTCCAGCGTATTCCAAAGGAAATGTGTTTTATACGGGATGGTCTATTTACTACCATCGACCACATGATGAGGCTATTGCACTATTGACTGCAATTCCAGCAAATATCCGATACGTTGATTTAGGCAACGATTTTTTTTCTCAGATGAGTTACCTTGAAGCAAAAAGATATCTGGCGGCAATCCCTGCTACAGTAACACATATCTCTTACCAGGATGATATTAATAAGCAACCTATTTTTGTCTCTAAAGATCAAGTTATTGAGAAGATCAATGCCTTTATTGATTATGACTTTTATTTCAAATGCTTTGGTGCTTTTGCATTGATAGCGGGCTCTGCTCTGGTACTGCTGGGCGCTGTTTGTCTTATGCCCGTTGTTACCGAAATAGGGATAAATACAACATTACTGGGAGGAGTTGTCATATCCTGTATGTTCTTTAAAGGGTTTATAAAAGGAGAACAGGTTGTTACCACTAGCGAAAATGGAAACGACACGCATGGAAAAACATTTTTTGATAGTGCTTTTTGGGATAGAAGTCCGTTTACGCCTTAAAGCCACTATTGTCCCGCCGCATCATCTCATTTCACTGACGCATCCAGTAACTCCCCATATTTTATCGAGGCGGCTTGCCAAAGCCGCTCAAAATCTTCCTGGTTAAAGTTCAACATTTCTGCCGAGAGATTTTTGATTAATGCATTCATTTGAATGATCAAATGATGGCAATGTTGCTCCACCTGATGCTGCTGCGATAACTTAACCGGATGATGGTCTTCTATGCTATGCATCCCAAGCATAATTAGCTGATTGATAGCACCAGACATAGATTCATCTGACTGTGCTGCAATGGAGGAGAACTGATTGTAGACTGCTTGCGGCAATGAAATTGTTAATCGTGGCATGGCTTCTTCCGTTAGGTTCGTTCAAGTTCTTTCATTAGATGAGAAGTCCTCTCAGCATTTGCTTTAGAAAAAGATAAATCATCGATCATCGACTCTCGCGCTGTTTTTATATTGATAACCGGTTGAATTGAAAGGCGAGACTTATCCTTGAACCGCAGATCATGTTCGATTAATTTGTGTGATTCATAGACATCATTTCAATTAATTGATAGATTTACCCGTCTTATGAAACAGCAAATTAAAGCTAGATTAACTTGGGTAAATCTTTATCTGGAAACTAAAGATGCAGGATATGTTTGCCGTAAATGTGGTATTTCTCGTCCTACCCTGAGGAAGTGGTACAGACGATATTTAGAGGCTGGAATCGATGGATTGAATGATCAAAGCAAAAAGCCCCATTCATCACCAAGTAAGAAATTAAATTCAGAGCTGATTGAACTAATTCTTGATTTGCGTATCAGCCGTAATCTTGGCGCTAGGCGTATCCAAACTGAACTAATAAGATTGCATAACTGTTCGCTTTCTTTAGCAAGCATCCATAAAGCGCTAACAAGCAACCAAACACAACCAATAAAAAAACTTAAGCGTAAAAAGAAATTTAAACGCTATAGTCGTCCTATTCCTGGCGATCGTATTCAAATGGATACCTGTAAAATAGCACCAGGGATCTATCAATACACAGCTGTCGATGATTGTTCTCGTTGGCGTGTACTAGAGATTTACAAACGCCGTACAGCCACTAATACACTACATTTTTTAGACTTGGTTCTCGAGCAGTTTCCATTCCCTATCCAGCGTATTCAAACGGATAGAGGACTAGCGTTTTTTGCCGAAAAAGTTCAGCTAAAAATGATGGAATTAGGTATTAAATTTAGACCCAATAAGCCAGCTTCTCCTCATTTAAACGGCAAGGTAGAACGATCGCAGAAAACAGATCTTGAAGAATTTTACGCTATTACAGATTTATCTGACTTCGAGACTCTTAGAGAAGAACTAGCTCAATGGCAATGTTTTTATAACTGGCAGCGTCCTCATGGTTCACTAAAAGGAAAACCTCCCTCAGCTATCGTGGCTGAATTAAGCGAAATAACTCCCTTTAGTGAAGAGGTGAGTAACAACTATAAAATAGACAATGAGCGCATCCAAATAGCTAATTATCATACAGATCAGATAATGAAAAAATTGAAAGGATCTCTATGAATCACACAAATAATATTTTTCATAAAGTTGAACTGACCTCTTCTTTTTTAAGATAAAACACATCCACTAAAACATTTTTAAAATTGGTTTGTTTCATCAACGTCATGCCAACTTTCTTTGCAACATCTTTCGAAGCATCATTTTGATGATGAATAATTGAAATCAGTAGAGGAATCTCAAGCACATTAAAAGCATAATCTCTAACGGCCAAAGCAGCTTCTGTTGCAATACCTTTTCTCCAATATGCCTCATCTAAGCGATAACCTAATTCAATGCACTCATTGCCATCGACTGTTTGGTGAATCAATCCGCAAAAACCAATGAATTCGTTTGTTTCTTTTATAACAAGTGCCATCAAACCGTATTTTTGTTGTTCATACAACTCAATCCATTCTGATATTTTCTCAGCGATAATATGGAGACTGACCGGTTGTCCATCACCGATATAGCGCATCACATTTGGATTTGCGCAAATTTTAGCAAATGGCTCAATATCATCCATGCAAAAAGGTCTTAGGAAAATTCGAGCTGTCTCAATAACGTGATTCATTTCTTACTCAATATTTAAATCAAGACCGAAATTATAGCATTATTGAGACCACCATAATTATTTTAATCCAATATAAATCGCTATTTGATCAGAACCACTATATGCCTCAAAGTCACTGATAAAATTACGTCGATACTCTGTATTTGTTTTAAAAAATTCCCATACTCGTTTCCACGTTTCAACTACCACCGCAGGCATTGGACCTGTGCCGTGGAAAACAAGGTAATTTCCTCCTTGCATAGTAATAGTGCTTAATTCAGTCGATGCATCGGAAGATTCAACTCCAGCAGTAACCGTATAAAAACCATTAGCATCAGAATCGTAGTTTGAATAAACACCATAAACCTTGGCATTGGTAGCTAGAACACTAGCATAAAATTGCTGCCAAAGACTGGGTAATTTTGCTGTCTTCTCATTAAACTCATCTTTGTTTTGAGTCCTTACACTGAAGCCAGACACAGTAAAGCTTTCTACTTTTTTTACCGTTGTTGATATAGACATTTTTGTTATTCCTTAATATTGTTAGCGCGCATTGCTGTAAAAATTTGTTGCATATCGTACTCGCTTATTTCCAGCAGTCCAAAACGAAATTGATAGCCCCAATTCTTTTTATTTTTTGTGAAATCCAGATGATCAAGAAGCAGGATAATTGCAGCTTCTTGCGACTCAAACCAGCGCACATCTCTCCTGAATGGGCAAAAGCCACCACCCATATCCACTTGATAAGGCTCACCTTCTCTAATTTGCCCTATCGCTGTAAAGGATTGTAATTTATCTTTACCACCAAATGTGACAGTTGGTGAGTAATAAACAAACCAATCATTAGGCTTCAAACGCCCCAAGGGAGCTGCTTTACCATGACAAACTTGCATAAAACCTTGTGCACGCCCATTTCGAACATGCTCCGCTGATGCTACAGCAATCCAGTTTTTCACTATGATTTTCCAATAGAAGCCACTCGTAATCGATCGCCATTCGGATCAAGAGCAACGAAAGTGTAACCAAAAGGCAGCTGCGTTGGAGGCATAAGAATGTCTATTTTTTTGGCTTGCCATGCGGCAAATAACTCATCGACTTTTTGATTACTATCGAGTGTAAAGGCTAATTCACCGTTACCACTCTTTGCTTCAGTAGGTGGCATAACAGAATATTTTGCCTTTAAAGCTAAACTCATGCCGTTTGATAATGTGAAGCTATGAAAGGTTGGTGATGCTTCTTCTGGTTTTATTCCGAGCAAATCCTGATAAAATTGGCTGGTTCTCGCAATATCATTAACATAAAGCACAATTACATTGGGTTCGAGCATCATATTTTTCCTTTTAAATTAGTTGATTTAACGAACCTAATTTACCAATACAGACTGACAGTTTTTGTCAGCAGTAAGTGGCTATTTATTGCTCAGGAATATTATGAATTCCACGCCATTTTTTGAGTAAAGCTCGACGTCGCTTAGGATAGCGTGTTTCTAGCTGTAGTAATGTAATCATTCTATCTGTCCTAAAATGGCGAAAATCGGCTCGAAGCTCACACCAAGCAACAACAACATGTACCTCTTCAAAAAACCCAAGTGCTAGCGGCCATATAATACGTTGAGAGCTTTCTCCGTGGAAATCAGTATAAGTCATTTGAAGCTTATGCTCTTGACGAATGGCGTGACGAATCAAGGCTTCTTTTTCATCATCATGTTCTATCAATGTTTTAGCTGGTCCAATTAACAACCCTGAAAATTCAAGTTGATGCTTAAGATCCTCAGGAAGAACAGCAGCTATTTTGGCTAAAACATTTGTTGCTGCAAGCCCTAATTTTTTGTCTGTTCTACGAGCCACCCATCGCGAACCAAGAACTAATGCCTCGATTTCCTCTTCAGAAAACATCAGCGGAGGTAACATAAATCCTGGACGTAGCACATAACCAACACCAGCCTCACCTTCAATTGAAGCTCCCTGTGCTTGTAAAGTGACTATGTCCCGATAAAGCGTCCGTAGGCTTATACGAAGCTCAGAAGCCAAATGCTTTCCACTCACAGGGTAACGATATCGACGAAGTATCTGGATCAGATCAAGAAGACGTTGCGCTCTAGACAAATGCAAACCCTATATAAGTTAACGCTGACATATTTTGGCAGTATTAGCTCAAAATTTCCAGGGTATAGTATTGTGGTTTATTGCTGTTTGTTATTTCACATCAATGGAATAATATAATCAATTAGCTTTTTACTTTGACATTGATAGCTATAGACTGTATGGTGATTTTACATATGATT
>JBIIJL010000081.1:0-8643 GCA_044233795.1 Legionella sp.
GATGAAGGAACATATGAAAAAGGACTATTATGAAAACAATTAAATTAGCATGTATTGCATCTATTTTGGCAACAAGTATTGCATACGCGGGCGCGCCTTGTGATGGTTTTGAAATTACAGTGAAAAATAACTTACCAGATAAACTAATTGCTTCAACTGTCAAATTAAGTGGCGCGGACATTAAACCTTTGTTAGTAGAAATTAATAGCAAATCAGAAAATGTCTTCACAGTTAGCGGCAGCATAGAAGGTGAAGACATGCACGGTGAGTTAGTTTTTAAGACGATAAGCTTGCCTTCAAAAACAATTCATGTTGAGTTTGATTTGAAAAATCAAATTCTTCTTTGCCAGCATACTAACAAAGAACTAGACAATGAATACCCTGTCACACATATTCGCTTACCAAGTAAAGTTGTCTATACCATCGGGTAATGTGTTCAATTGCTTCTTTTAAATGGAGTTTGAAACATGCCAAGGATGGCCAAATATATTACATATGAGTTATTTTTTATCAGATTAGAGCGTTTAGATCAATTTATCGGACCTTCATTTAAGCCAAACTAGAATAGATTATCATTCCTCTTACAATTTATCATTTTTCATATACCATGCGTCTCCTTTGACATGGATAATTCCCTATCATGAACACTCTAGTTGAAGCACAACTGGCAGTATTTGTGAAATCTATGAAATTATTTATACACGCTGATCTAAATAATCCGCAGGTGAGCCAATTATTGGCTTTAAAATAGCGGCTGTTAAAATATCAAACCGGATTTTCATAACATATAGACAAAAATGAAATTTCTATTTCATTTTGAAATTCCAGCGGTTGATGGAACCACTATTACAATCACAGACCAGGTGGGTGATTAATAATCAATGCAAGATGGGATAAATCTGAATTTACAGAATAAATGTTGCTTAGCCGAAATGAGTGCCCGTACGCCTGAAAACCAATATACAGAGCTAGCTATACGATGCAGGATTATTAATAAGATGAATAAACTGGGATTACCCGATAGTGTGGCTGTTTTTTAAACAGCCCCCTGGGGGGCTGGCGTAGCTCTTGATATATGCAACAACGCCGGATAAACCGCGGCACGTCGGCAACCGGAGGATCAAATGCCAACAGCCCCTACAATTCTTTTGTCATGAGCACAATATGTAGCTATGCTATCACTCTAGTTAATTGTGAGGGATGCAATGAGCTTATGTCCTTGTGGATCAAACCTTGATTATATTACCTGCTGCGAACAGTACCTAAATAACACAGCTATCCCCAAAACCCCTGAGGCACTGATGCGGTCTCGATACACAGCCTACACCAAAGCTCACATTGACTACATAAAAAAAACAATGGATGGAAAGCCTTTATCTGGTTTTAATGAGACTGAAGCGGCAATTTGGGCAAAATCCGTCACTTGGATTGGGCTTAAAGTCATCAAAAGCTATCTGAAATCACAAGATAGTCATACTGGTTATGTTGAATTTATTGCCTCATTCTCAGAACATGGACACTTAAAAACACTATACGAAACTAGTCAATTTGAGTTGCGGGATGAGCGATGGCTTTATGTTGATGGCCTGCAAAATAAAACATCATCTCTCAAAAAGGATGCCAGAAATGCACCCTGCCCTTGTGGCAGTCTAAGGAAATTTAAACATTGTCATGGGAAGAGCTAGGATAGTGATTCTATCTCATCAAAGGTTATCCCGTATACCTAGGGTCCATATTTGTCAACACCCCCTAACCGAAAGGTCATTATTCATCATGAATGAACTTGTTATTGCAACACAAAATTTGAATAAGCTTCGTGAAATTGCTGCAATTCTATCGCCCATTAATTGTATTGCACAGCATACCCTCAATATTGCAAGCCCTGCCGAAACAGGTTTAAGCTTTATCGAAAACGCCCTCATCAAAGCTCGTTTTGTAAGCCAGATGGCAAACAAACCAGCGTTGGCAGATGACTCAGGTTTGGTAGTTCGGGTACTTTCAGGACGACCTGGTATTTACTCTGCAAGGTTTGCAGGTCCTCATGCAACTGATAGCGACAATATCAACAAACTATTAGCATTACTCACCTCTGTTGAAAAAAGCGCTCGCCAGGCTTATTTCTATTGTGCTATTGCCTTAGTTCAGCATGCCAATGATCCTACCCCTATCATTGCCACAGGACGACTTGATGGCATCATTAGCGAAAACCCCATAGGTAGCAATGGTTTTGGATATGATCCTGTTTTTTATCTTCCAACGTATGCATGCTCAATGGCACAGTTGGCAGAAGAGATTAAAAACACCATTAGCCATCGCGCTATCGCCCTTTCTTCACTGAAAGATACAATCAACTCGAGCTTGCTCTGACTGCTTAGACAATTTAAACTTGAGCTCGCATTAACCCGGGAGAATAATAGTGATTCATGTTAAAGCTCGCACCTTGTTATTTTCTGCGGCATGTTGCAATGCATTTTTATCTTTTGCCGCCACCCCTCCTATTTGGCAAGGCTATTACCAAACAGCAAAACCCATACAACAAACAACCAAAGCTTCATTTTGCCATGAGCATACCCCGGGAGTATTTATCCATACCATCAATGATATGATAACTAAGCCTGTCAAAACCAATAGGGGAATTACCCTATCCAATGCTATTTTCAACCAAGATCATGTTGGTAAGGTGTATTTAATCTATGGTGAACTCACAGCTTCAGGCCCAAACAATGGTTGGCATGACAACATTCATTACGTTCTTTATAAATTTAGCAAAAATGGCATAACGCGCGGCGTCTGGTACACGAATAAATGCAAAGGTACCTATATTGGCACGGTGGTTCCAAAACGCAAAAACATTGCTACAGCTTAAATTGCGAATATGAATACATCCCTAGAAGCTTTATTATCCAAAGCACAGCGTTTTCTCCAGACAGGACTGATAACACAGGCGATCCATCTCTATGAAGCTTTACTACGTCAATACCCAGATCATCTAGAAGCAACACAAAACTTAGCCCAAGCTTTTGCAGCCCTTGGTGATATACCCAGCACCACCCTCTATTTAGAACGCGCGCTTCTTTTAAATTCTGCTGATCCCGCACTTCATAATAACCTTGGCTATGCATATAAAAAATCAGGCAACCTAGAGAAGGCCATCTTTCACTACCAAAGTGCTTTAGAGTTGAACCCTAACCATGCCCAAGCACACAATAATCTGGCTATCATATTTGCTGCCAACAACAAAACTCAGGAGGCACTCATCCATTACCGTGCAGCGCTCCATCAACTACCTGATTTTATTGAGGCACACTTCAATTTAGGGTTGTTGTTACTTAAACAGCAAAACATTGAAGCATCCACAAAGCAATTTATGAACGTCATCACACTTGAACCAAGCCACCCAGATGCACAGTTTTATTTGGGCATTCTTCACTTACAAGCCAATGAATTAGACCTAGCAGAAAAATCCTTTCTTAAAGTGCTCACCTTGAATGAGGAACACATAGAAGCGCTGGTCAACCTTGGTGTTATTGAATTAAAAAATGAGCAGGGACAGCGCGCTATTGATTATTTCACCAAGGCATTGGGGTTTGATAACAACAATATCGAAGCACGAAATAATCTCGCAGCAACCTTCATCCATCACGACCGATTTGAAAATGCCCTGATGCATTATGATGTGTTATTGCAAAAAGACCCAAACAACGCCGAGTACCTCTACAATGCGGGTGTTGCACAGATGGCGCTTGGTCACCTTGAAGAGGCAACGCGGCAATTTAAAACAATTCTTGCTGAAAATAATACTCATTTTGCCGCATTGAATAATTTAGCCGCAATTGCGGTACGTCTTGGGGAGCGGGAAAATGCTATCGAGTTACTGAAGCAAGCACTTGCTACAAACCCAGACGATAAAGCAAGCCAATTCATGCTAAAAGCTTTGACTATGGACTGCAAACAAACCGAATCATGCCCTGAATATGTGAAAAATTTATTCGATAATTATGCTTTATACTACGATCAACATTTACAAGGACCGCTTTCATATAGCATACCTCACCATATTGGACGACTCATACATCGCCTACAATTAAATGATATCAATGAGGCTCTCGATCTAGGTGCAGGCACTGGCCTGTCGGGTGTTGTGATGCGTGAGTTATGTCACACCCTCTCAGGTGTTGATATTGCAACGAGAATGCTCAAAGAAGCTCAGAAAAAAGGAATTTATGATCATTTGTTTGAAGTAGAAATCATAGATTTTCTTCAGGACACAAAAAAACAGTATGATCTCATTGTTGCGGCAGATGTTTTACCCTATTTTGGGGCACTTGAAGCATTATTCAAGCTGATTAAGCATCGATTATCACACAAGGGCTTTTTTTTATTTACACTAGAAATCAGTCAAGAAACAGCTTGGCATCTCCAAGATAGCGCGCGTTTTTGTCATCATCCTGACTATCTTCATCGTTTGGCCAAGCAATATGATTTTGAGCTTGTCCATGATGAAAACGTTGTAGCGCGACTTCAGCATGGGCAACCCCTGATGGTTGCCCTGCATGCACTGAAACACGTTTAACATTTTTACAGCGCGTAAGGAAGTGACATCGCTTTAGCAGAATTAATGAACAGTTGTAGGGATGTATCAGCACCTATCCCAGGTAAACGACCCGCATTATCTCTTAACTCAAGTGATGCGCCCGCTCGAATCAATACACCAGCTAACTCCCTATTCCCTTCAGCAAGAGCTTCATGAAGTGGCGTTCTCCCGTCAACATCTTGGAGGTCTAGATCCACACCATGTCTAATCAAACAGCGCGCGCAATCAATATTATCACCAAGAGCTGCATAATGTAGGGCGGTGCGCCCTTTGGGGCAGCGCTTGTTACACTCTTCGACTGTCATATTGTTTAACAAGACTCTTAACTCAAACAAGCGACCCCATGTACCAGCTCGTCTTAGTGCCTGATCAAATATAGGGGGGGAAACCTCGCCGGGCTTTCTTAGCTCCATACAAGCAGTAACACACGGTGTGTGCGCTGAGGCCATGGTAGGAGGAGCATTGATAAAACCCAATAACTGACGAGCTACTCGACCATTCGCACGGGCAACAATTTGGAGATTTGTATCAGCTAGCTTATCTGACACACTATGTATCGCTAATAGATCTTGTAATCTTGTAAGAGAGGGCGAAGATAAAGGCTTTTTGGCAAACAATAATTCTGATAATTCGATGACCATTGCAGGCATTGCCCCAACTAACGTTGCATCACTTGAACAAATACTTTGTACCGCGAGCAAATATGAAGCGATAAACGCGCTGTTATTTTCCAATACTTGATAAAAAGGCAGTTTTTCATCACGTAGAACCTCAATTGTGCTATTTATGCCTGTTGAAACAACCAATTTACCTGATTTTTTGGCCATCTGGCGCATGATTGAATTTTCCAAGGAGTTATGAAAAAAAATATCAGGTAAATTTTCAACCCTCACCACCTTACCATTAATACTCATAAAACGTGCAACAGCAGGTTGAATCTGGGAAAAGTCTTTTGAGAAATCCCCCACCAAAACATACTCACCATAACCCGTTAATTGAATATACTGAGCAATTGTAGCTGCTGTATCCTGAAGAGAAATCTTCGCCAAATAAATAAAACCATAAGGATTTCTTGGGATTAAACTTTTCTCCACAGCTAAAAGCTCTCCAAGCTCTGTTGATTTTTTTACCAGTGGCAAACCAACTCGTCCTTTGCCAAAACCACTACTGTGCACTTCAATATCATCATTGCCGACATAATAAAAAATGCCTGGCTGTTGCCTGCAAACCTCATCAATTACAACTTTTTTATGCAAAGGGGTATCGATAGGATATGTGTTGGGAGCACCAACGAAAATAAATTTACTGTCAGGTGAAAGAACTTTTTTCACCAATTCTGCGGGTGCATAGCTACAACGATTGGACTCAATGAAAGCAATAACATGTTCCTTGATACCATCAACAAGCTCAAGGGCCACAAGCCTTACAGCGATACCTTCCACCTTAACAGTATCACCTATCGGATTGCCATATAACTTATAAAATCTATCAATACTCTCTAGTCGTGAAGTAAGAACAACACCAACTTCTGAGCCGCCTTTTGCCAATGTATCAACAAGATCTTTGGCGATATTTCCAGCCAATGAAAAATCACCTAAAGCGGTTGTACTCATACAATTTGCATAAATTAAAATTATCTTTGCCATACTACGCTTATAACATCAAATACATTAGGGAATTGTAGCAACAGCTAAGTTAAGGAAATACTAAGACAAAACCTTCGCTAGAAAGGAATTTGCAGCGCCCTATTGAGCGAGAGCAGTTCAGCTTTGAACGTCGCTTGAATACTTGCTAGAGTAGCCAGGTTTTCTGCCTCAAAACGCAGCACAAGGCATGGTGTTGTATTAGATGCACGAATCAACCCCCAACCGTTGGAAAATTCTACTCGTAAGCCATCGATACGAATTAAACGCCCATCTTGAAACCGTGATTGCTCAATAAAGCGTTGCATAAATCCAAATTTTTCCTCTTCTGAAATTGGGATTTTTAACTCTGGTGTGTTGACGCTATTCGGAATAACTGAAAATTGCTCGCTTATAGTTTGGGATGACTGACTGATGATCTCTAGCAGTCGACAAGCACTGTACAGTGCATCATCAAAACCATACCACCGATCTTTAAAAAAGATGTGTCCACTCATTTCCCCAGCAAGCGCGGCATTTTCTTCTTTCATAATTCTTTTTACAACTGAGTGACCTGTGGGACACATTTTCGCCACCCCCCCTGCACTCTCGATCACTTCACTAAGATGTTTTGAACATTTAACATCAAAGACAATAGTAGCGCCCTGATTACGCTCCAAGATAGCCTTGGACAACAACATCATCAACCGATCAGGCCAAATGATTTCGCCTTGATCAGTGATAATACCCAACCTATCAGCATCACCGTCAAACGCCAAACCAAGGTCAGCTTGGTATCGTTCGACACATTGTCTAAGGTCTACAAGATTTTCTTCGACGGTTGGATCAGGATGGTGGTTTGGAAAACGACCATCTACTTCACAATATAACGGGATTACCTCACAACCAAGATCAGTTAAGGCTCTAGGAATGGTAGCCCCAGCTATCCCATTACCACAATCTACTACAACTTTTAAGGACCGTTTAAGCCTTACATCCTGCAAAATGCGTTGCAAATAACTAGGCATCATGTCTTGTAAGCGATACGTTCCCTCACCATGCATCATTTTGCCGGAATCCGCCAAGTCTCTAATCATTTCTATATCGGCATGGGCAAGCGTTGTGCCAGCCAGCACCATTTTCAAGCCATTGTATTCAGCAGGATTATGGCTACCAGTCACCATCAAGCCGCTATCTATCCCCAGCTGGTGGGTAGCATAATACATCACAGGCGTTGCAACTGCGCCTAAATCAAGGACATCAACACCACTATCAAGTAAGCCTCTTATTAATGCACACGCAAACCGTTCACTGCTTAAACGTCCATCTCTTGCAACATAGATAGATGCTCTAGCCAACGCTTGAAGGCGAATTGCAATTACAGAACCCAGTGTATAAAAAACATCATCGGTTAACTGACTACCCACTAGACCACGAATATCATATGCTCTGAAAATCCCAGGACTGATTAATGTCTTTTGATATTTATACTGCTCTCTCATTTACTGCCTCCCGGAGCTACCAAACCCTGCATCTCCACGAAAGCTTTGTGTAAAAGATTCAACCAAGGAAAATTCAACTTTTATAATAGGAAGAAAAACAAGCTGTGCAATCCTATCTCCCGGGTTTACCGTGAAATGATCAGAGTTACGATTCCAGCAAGATATTTTCAATTCACCCTGATAATCTGCATCAATGAGGCCAACAAGATTACCTAACACAATGCCATGCTTATGGCCAAGTCCTGAACGCGGTAGAATAACTGCGGCAATTTGTCTGTCTTCAATATAAATAGCGATGCCTGTGGGCAGCAATACAGTTTGATGCGGTGCAATTTGCATGGGTTCATCTATACACACCCGAAGATCGAGCCCTGCAGATCCGTCTGTTGCATAAGTAGGGAGAGGTATCGCTTGGCCGACCCTTGGGTCAAGAATTTTTAATTGAATTGCTTTTTCCATTTTAGCCTTCGTTTAAATAATTAATTGGTGAGGCATATACAGCCATGATCACACCTTTTTATGTAAGGCATTTTGCAGATTTCTTGCAAGGATTGCAATCATTTGACCAGCTAACCTTGTTTTGTGCATCAAAGGCAACTGTTCCTGACTATGTTTTGTGAGTATAACCACCTCATTCACATCCTCATCAAATCCACGTTTTGGTCCGACAAGATTCGCAACAATCATATCAACCCGCTTTTTATCTAATTTATTCATTGCATGCTTGATAAGATCCGTTGTCTCTGCGGCAAATCCAACCACATATTCGGCTTTTGATGATTGTGCAACTATCGATAAAATATCTTGATTAAGCTTAAGCTCAAGTGTTAAGCCCTCTGTTGTATCTTTTTTGATTTTTTGTTGAGACACGTTGCTTGGGCTAAAATCAGCAACCGCTGCAGCACCAATAAAAATCACCCCCGGA
>JBIIJL010000137.1:0-2747 GCA_044233795.1 Legionella sp.
CCCCCGGAGATAATGCTAGCATCACTTCATTGCACATCTCTTCTGCCGATATCGTCAGACGAAAATCGACCCCCTTTGGTTTTGGCAAATGGGTTGGGCCACTCACCAAAGTCACTGCTGCACCTGCCATTTTGGCCGCCTCTGCAAGAGCGTAACCCATTTTCCCAGAGCTTTGATTACTAATGTAACGAACTGGATCAATCAGTTCTCTCGTAGGCCCTGCCGTAATCACAACACATTTCCCCTCCAACAGGCCCTTTATTTCTTGCAAGCGCAGTGCCTCTATAATATCCGTCACTTCACTCATACGCCCATCACCAAATTCACCGCATGCTTGCGGGCCCTCTTCAGGACCAACGATCAGCGCCCCTCTGGAGAGAAGAGTCTTTACATTCATTTGGGTGGCTTCATGCGACCACATACTGTGATTCATTGCCGGACAAATCAATACTGGTGCTTGTGTCACCAGATATAGCGTAGATAGCAGATCATCTGCTAAACCATGAGCAAGACTCGCTAAACAATTTGCTGTAGCAGGAGCAATCACCAGAAAATCTGCCCAACGTGCTAACTCAATATGCCCCATTGCACGCTCAGCAATTGGGTCAAAGAGATCGGAACGTACCTCATAACCACTCAGTGCTTGCAGAGTAATCGGTGTGACAAACTGCGCGGCATTTTTACTCATAACGACACGCACCTTAGCACCCAACAAACTAAGCGTTCGCACCAACTCGGCTGATTTAAATGCCGCGATCCCACCACAAATGCCCAACACAATTTTCTTATTGATGAAGTCTTTCATGTTCTGTGCTCTCAGTATTAAAAAAGGTGCAATGATAACGACATGATTATACCGCTAATTTGTAAATATCAGAAACCTGTTGTATAGTAAATATACATACGACAGCGCAAGGACGCTATGATGAAGAAATTAGTACTTGGTTTGTTAATTTTTAGCGCGACACTATTGCTTGAAAGCTGTGCTTGCAATGGAGGTTGTGATCTCGGCTTGGGTGAACTCAATTTGTTTTCTGGCGGTGGTTGTTCAGGGTGCTCAAACTGTACGAGTTGCTCTGGTACTGGATATTGGTAAAACAACACGAGCAGCGATTAGCCGCTGCTCGTTAGTATCGTGCGTCAGACTATCCTTGGTTGAGTAAATCTCTCATCTCTTTTTATTAATATCTAAACGTTGCGATAGTAAGTCTTGTGCGATAATCAAGGAGGGAGCTGACATAACAATGACTGACAAGTCAGGTTGTCTCACCAAACGGGTGAGCGAGAAGATACGTAATAGTTGCTCTTTCGAAGCATCGAGTAAATCAAGCCCCACGGTAATCCTCCCAAAAAATTTGTCATCCTTGATATACGCAAAAAAAGAAAATCAGCTTGTTGAGCACGCTTTTCAAGTATATCCTTTGCTATGGTGCGACGATAAACCCTTTGACCTAAATTTTGAAATTGTCGATACTGCGTCTCTAAAACAGACAATTCCAAGCTTACTTAACATTGATTTTTCTTTTCAATCTAAAATTTGTGGACCAAGTAGCTTTGATGGTGTACTCAATATAAACATAGAGTATGAATAATATATGAAGAAAAAAATCCCCTTACGACTCAAAATAAAAGCGTTACGTTTCCTCATCCTAACACTCGCAAAAAAACAATTCCCAATTGAATTTGAGGAAATTCCGCTTCAATTAGCCTACGACTACTCCCTTAAAAGAGTTAAATCAAACAAACAAGATATCTTACTTATCTTCCACAGTTTAAATGGGATGGGCAATCAAGACCCTCGCGTTCATCAACTGGCAGCCACAGCAACTCGTATTGGTTTTAATGTCTACTTACCAAACCTCACTGATACCGCCAGTAACATTATCAGACCTGACTCCGTTGATCGCATGCGATACTTTTTAAAAGAATGCTATCACCACTTTAAAAAACCCTTTTCCATCCTTGCACCATCATACGACGGCTCAACATGTTTAGAAGCACTCAGTCACGATGAGATAAAGCCCATGGTCAAAAGCATGTGTTGTATCGGCAGTAGTCACGCACTCCATGAAATGCTAGATGATGCACTCCATCGCAACCCTTGTGAACCTTACAATTTGCTGGTGGTATTAAAAACCCTGCTACATGAAACAGGACAGCTTACACCCAATTTAGTGAACATACTCGCATCACAATTTGCAATAGAACATGGCATGCAGTTCAACATCAACACAAAAGAGCTTAATTTAACACCTGAAGAACAGCACTGGTATAATAATTTATCAAACCAACAACTGATTCGTGAAACCTGTTACAGGGAAGGATTTGACCAATACCAATGGGATTTGCCCGATCGCCTACATCTAATTACCACCCCTATTGCTATTCTTCATGGCTTAAATGATTCCACAGTTCCTGTGTCGAGTGCGCATGAATTAGACCGTGGACTTACCAGCGCACCACATAAACTTGCCGTGACCCATTTATTGAGTCATGGTGATATTCAAACGAATCGCTTGCTATTTAGAGATTTAACAAATGTCATCAACACCTGCGCTTTTTTCTTTGCCCATGCATTTAAAAAATGAGTAGATACTTTTGGAAACAAGTGACCTTCAACGGTCAAGTCCTAAATTTGCTGTAAATTCTCATTTATTCAGCCCATCAAGTTAATTGTTTAGTTCGCCATTTTGTTTAATTCAATGACGTTTGTTTTGTTCAGCTCTTGCTCTGCTAACCACTCATTA
>JBIIJL010000084.1:0-8155 GCA_044233795.1 Legionella sp.
GTCCATTTGCTCCATGCTGTGCATATTTCTTTATTAACCGTGAAACATGTCGGAATGTTATACCAAGTTATTTGCAGACCTTATTTTGGTCAGCTTGCCTAACAATACTTACTCTATCACCTTAATTCGTTCTAGTTCCTGTTGGCTCATTAATGATAGCCCGTAATGCTTGTTCATGTATTACTCTGCTTATGAGTGACAAATGAACTGTGCTATCTATGCACACAACCAGACATTTCTAAATAGCTGAAACCGGACATTATCAAACTGGCGTAACAAAAACCATACTCGGAAATTGACATATTTAAAACAAAATGCTAATATAAAAAACATCATGTTGTCATAATATGTCGCAATTTCTTACGACGTTAGGATAGCTTAAATGTCTCAATTGTCAGATAGTAATAGAGAAGTTATTGAAAAACTTAAAGAGCGGTACAAATCGCTGAGTTTGTATGCAAAATGGTTTTTCCCCCCCAATGCACATGCCGCGCTACTTAGCTACCAGAGCGGCTCTGAGGATGAAAGCATTAAGGCTCTGGCGCTCTGCAAGGCTTTTTTAAATGAGACGTGGTTTACCCAACGGTTGTTTTTTTCTTTTTTTGACTCTTGTCTTGAAGAATTTTCCAGTTCATCGCTGATTATTGCCGCAAGGGAACTTAACGAGGCAGGCTTACTAACGGGGGATGTAGGGCAAGCGAATTTTAATGCTGTTACAGGTCACCAAAACCCACTTGCGGTTGCTAGTGCCCTTAGAGCGCTTGATGCCGAAGCCTTACTAACGGAAGATGTAGGGCAAGCTAATCGTGATGCTGTTACAGGTAACCAAGACCCATCTGCGGTTGCTAGTGCCCTTCTTGCGCTTAACGACGCAGGCTTACTAACAGAGGATAGAGGGCAAGCTAATCGTGACGCTGTTGCACGTCACCAAAACCCAGTAGGGGTTGCTCTGGCCCTTAGAGCGCTTGATGCCGAAGCCTCGCTAACGGGGGATGCAGCGAAAGCAATTCGTGATACTGTTGTAGGTAACCAAGAACCACTTGAGGTCGCTAATGTCCTTGTCATACTCAACAGGGTAGGCTTACTAACAGGGGATAGAGGGCAAGCGATTTGTGATGCTGTTGCAGGTCACCGAGACAAAAACGGGGTTGCTTCGGCCTTAGTCGCGTTTAACGAAAAAGGCTTACTAGCAGGGAATGCTGCGCAAGCGAACTGTGATGCTGTTGTAGGTCATCGAGAGCCATGTCAGGTTGCTAGGGCTCTTCTCAAACTTAACACCACAGGTTTGCTAACGGGGGATGCAGCGCGAGCGAATCGTGATGCTGTTGCAGGTCATCGAGAGCCACTCGGGATTGCTGAAGCCCTTATCAAACTTAACGAGGCAGGCTTACTAACAGGGGATGCAGGGCAAGCTAATCGTGATGCTGTTACAGGTGCTGATATAGGTCTTGATTGGTGTCCATCCTGGGTTGCTCTGGTCCTTGTCATACTCAACAGGGTAGGCTTACTAACAGGGGATAGAGGGCAAGCGAATCGTGCTGCTGTTGCAGGCCACCGAAACCCATATTGCCTTGCTGATACCCTTGCCGCGCTTAACGAGGCAGGCTTACTAACAGGGGATGTAGGGCAAGCTAATTTTAATGCTCTCATGATGCATTCAGCCATTTTATTTCATGCTGAAATGCCCGAGTTTTGGAATAGAATCCCAAGGCATTTGTTTACCCAAGCACGATTTGCTGCATTGATCGAGATTTGTCAGCGACATGCTGACAATCCAGCTGCTGGCCGTGCTCTTGTCATTGCTTACATCAATCGCGAAATACTTGGCATAAATGAGCCCGCTGCTGGGGGCCCAAGACTCAATGCGGGGCAAAGTACACATACGGCAAGCGTTCATCAAAGTGTATCTGAGTCAGCAACAAGGCTCTTGAAGAGGTATGGCGCACAAATTTCAGGTAGAGGGCTGAATGAAACGATTCAGGCGCTTTCCACGTGGCTTAATGCACAACCAGACTCGTCTCTAGAAGTTAGAAAGGCCAAGTGTTGCTTGGAGCGACTGATAACGTCAGATTCTTTTTACACCGATCCACGCTCGCGGGTATCGATGAAACAGCTTTTAGCCTTGTTCTGGATTGCTATTCATGATGATGCATGTCGACAGGGCACCTTAGATGATGCAAAATTACAACTCATTGATGGGCTCTATCAAAGTCAACGTGAGTATAATTTATCTGCAACAGGAGAGGATAATCGCCATGAAGTGGATGAGCCTTCTTGTCTCCCAGGTACGTTTAATAAAATGATTGAGAAGGGGCAGGGAGTGCATCCTGATATGGTTATTGATTTTATTAGCATGGCCGGCTTTTCTCTGAAAATTCCGCTGGTGGTGAGCGAAGAGGCCATGGCTTATTTGAAGAGTCGTGATATTTTAAACCTTCGCTCATTAATTGAGGCGATTTATGCAGAAGATAATGCCAACAGTGTTGGACCTATCTGGGCGGAAATACGTGCTGTTGTTGAAGAGCGTATGTTTAATGAGTTTGGCGCCTTGTTTGGAAACGATAGAAGGACACTTGGGTTTTTAAACGCTATTGCAGCTGGAGAGTTTTGTTCTTTAAATCCCAACCATCTAAGTGAATTAGACCAACTTATCGAACAAAGATCCCAAGATGGCGGTGCTGCCGCTGCGAACCTTAGCACGGCAACGGATAGTTTTTTTTCTGCTGCAGCTTCACCCGAGACTAATGACAATACACGTAGTGCGCCCGAGGCGCCTCATCCATAAGCACGGCGTGATAAAGCATTAATCTGCAACAAACCATAGTCAAAAATGTCAAAGCAATTTAGAAATGTCCGGTGTACCCCTACCTACCAGAACCCCACATAACCACAAGTCCACAGGTCAGAAAGCTTTCTCATGGCGTAGCTTGGCGTTGTAGTAGAATAAGCAACCGTGGTTTCTCTGGGGCAAAATGAATCGCTACTATTTTACTGGTTGCATCGTCAATAAAAACGATTGCACAGCATCCTTCGGCTCGTCCCTCAAACCAGTCATGGAATGAACCATCCATTTGTGTAAGCTCCCGAAATCGATGACGACGAGGCCCTTGTTGATAAACTGGCTTTTCCTTTTAAGGCTTCCATACTCGAAGCCCTGACTCAATCATCCAGCCACGAAGTGTTTCCTTATTAATTTTGAGTTGGTCGCCCTCTAATAATTCTTCTACGACAAAGGTCGGTCCAGAATCAAAGTAATTGGCTTTAACTATCTCAATAACTAACACTTTAAATGATGGTGAAAATCCACGGTTACCTGCCGCACCCCGCTGCTTTGATGTTAGTCCATTTGCTCCATGCTGTGCATATTTCTTTATTAACCGTGAAACATGTCGGGATGTTATATTAAGTTATTTTCAGCCCTTAATTTGTTCCAGTTCCTGATGACTGATTAATGATAGCCTGTAATGCTTGTTCATTTATTACCCTGCTTATGAGTGATAAATAAACTGTACTATCTATGCACACAACAAGACATTTCTAAATGGCTGAAACCGGACATTATCAAACTACCGGAACACAGAGAGTGCCACATGCTTGACAATCCTCTTGTAAAACTATAGCTTTCTAAGATTTAACCTATCTGATATAAACTTAGAATATTATGATTTTTCTAGCAAGTCTGCACCTAAAATGGTTATTTTTTCTGGGTTATATTGGCTCAATTTCATATACACATCTTCGTGGCAAAGTACGGCTAAGATTGCTACGACAATTAACAGATCATTCAAGCTTGCTTGCGCCTATTAATGCCATCATGTATCTTTTTTCAGCCGTCCCTAAGACACCTTTCTTGGATGTCAACACGTTTCCTGAGTTACAGATTTTGCGCGACAATTGGGAAACCATCCGCGATGAAGCTCGCCAGTTGTATGAAGATGGATATATTGCAGCCTCCGATAAATATAATGATATCGGCTTTAACTCATTTTTTCGCCGTGGATGGAAAAGATTTTATCTAAAGTGGTACCAAAATCCACTTAATTCTGCCAAACAGTTATGTCCTAAAACAATTGCCCTAATTGAAGGAATACCCTCGATTAACGCAGCAATGTTTACCCTCTTACCAAAACACAGTTTTTTATTTGAGCATCGAGATCCCTATGCCGGTTCGCTTCGCTATCATCTCGGTTTAATAACCCCTAATTCAAAAGATTGTTACATTACTGTCGATGGTGAACACTATTTTTGGGAAGATGGCAAAGATGTGGTGTTTGATGAAACCTATGTGCATCGGGCAGAAAATACCACAGATAGCGATCGTATCATTTTGTTTTGCGATATCAGGCGCCCGTTAACCAATCGAATTGCTAATCAGTTCAACAAACTTTTTAGTAAAACAGTCATGAAAGCTGCCTCTAGTAAAAATATTGAATCAGAAACTGTTGGGAGTATTAATCAGGCATTCAAGTACATCTACCAGTTTCGCCTGCTTGGTAAACGCTTAAAAGCCTATAACAGATCCCTATATTATGGGGTAAAATACGCGCTATATTTGAGCATCACCTATTTCATCTTTTTTTACTAACATTAAGCTATGCTACAATTGCGGTTTTTAGCATGTTCGCATTTTGGGGAGTTGGATTGTGTTTGAGAATTTAACAGAACGGTTAGGCCGTGCTTTAAAAAATATTAGAGGCCAAGGTCGATTGACCGAGGACAATATGCAAAATGCACTCAGAGAAGTTCGCTTGTCCCTACTTGAAGCGGATGTTGCCTTGCCCGTTATCAAAGAGATCATTGAACAAATCAAGCAAAAAGCACTAGGCCAAGAAGTAATGGCCAGTCTAAACCCAGATCAAGCCTTAGTGAAAATTGTTAATGATGAATTGACTCACATCATGGGCGATACCCGTGCTGAGCTTAACTTTAAAACCCAACCACCTGCTGTCATACTCTTAGCAGGTCTCCAAGGCTCAGGTAAAACCACAACTGCCGCAAAATTAGCCCGCTATTTAAAAGAGACAGATAAGAAAAAAGTCATGCTGGTGAGTGTGGACATTTATCGTCCTGCCGCTATCCAGCAGCTAAAATTGCTTGCTAAAGAACTTGATGTAGCCTTTTTTGATGCAACTATAAATGAAAAACCCCTCAGCATTGTCAACCAAGCACTTATTACCGCCAAAAAACAATTCATGGATGTCGTTATTATCGATACTGCAGGTCGCCTGCATGTTGATCAAGAGATGATGAGTGAAATCAAAGCTCTTCATCACGCAGTAAAACCCATTGAAACCTTATTTGTAGTCGATAGCATGACAGGCCAAGATGCCGCCAATACAGCAAAAGCTTTCCATGAAGCACTGCCGTTAACGGGGGTCATTTTAACCAAAACTGATGGTGACTCCCGAGGTGGTGCAGCCCTCTCTGTGCGACACATCACAGGACAACCAATCAAATTTATGGGCCATGGCGAGAAAATTGACGCGTTGGAGCCTTTTCACCCGGAGCGTGTTGCATCCAGAATACTTGGCATGGGAGACATTTTAACCCTAATAGAAGATGTCGAGCGAAAAACCGATAAAGCCACCAGTGAGAAACTAGCGAAGAAATTAAAAAAAGGCAAAGGCTTTGATCTCGATGACTTCAAGCAACAGCTCTTACAAATGAATAACATGGGTGGCATCAGTGGCATGATGAGTAAACTACCCGGCATGAACCAAATGCCCCAGCAAGCTATGGGTCAAGTCAATGACAAAGTCTTGGGACAAACCATTGCCATCATCAATTCCATGACTTTGAAGGAGCGCAGAATTCCAAAACTTATTATTGGTTCTCGGAAAAGAAGGATCGCTTTAGGATCCGGAACAGAAATTCAAGATGTCAATCGACTACTCAAACAATTCAATCAAATGCAGAAGATGATGAAGAAATTTACCAAACCCGGCGGCATGAAAAAAATGATGCGAGGATTGGGAGGGGTTCCAGGAATGAAAGGCTTTCTTCCTGACGATATGAATTAAATTGCTCTGTGCATGACAAAAAAATCTGTCATGCCCGCGCAGGCGGTTACTGGGGAATGGGAGCATGAGCAAAATATTCGTCAGTGGCTTGATTTGAACATTGGATTTTTTGGATAGATAGTTGCCCGCCTGCGCGGGCATGACAAATTTTTTTGTCATATACAGAGATTAAATCGTAAATACTCTTCCAAAGCTACGTTAATTTTCGTACAATACACGGCATTTTTTACAAAACTAGAGGCACAAACAATGGTCGTTATCCGTTTATCACGAGCTGGCGCAAAGAAGCGCCCTTTTTATCATATCGTTGTGACTGATAGCCGCAGACGTCGCGATGGCAATTATATCGAGAGCATTGGCTATTTTAATCCTGTTGCGCGTGGGCAAGAAGTTCGTCTGCACCTTGAGATGGAAAAACTGACTCAATGGCAAAACCAGGGTGCACAGTTGTCAGATAGAGTGCGTGTTTTAACTAAAGAATATAGTAAAGGCGCTGTTGCTTAATTACGTGAACCAAACTGAAGAGTGGGTGATTGTTGGACGTTTTGGGCGTCCGCATGGTATCAAAGGATTGGTTTCTGTAGTTTCGTTTACAGAACCTCGTGAGAACATCCTCGACTACCCCGGCTGGCGTATCTGCCAAAAGGGACGATGGATACCTTTGAACACTATAAGCACCAAGGTAACGCACCATCATATCTTGACTAAAATCGAGGGGTATCCAACACGCGAAGATGTAGCAACGCTCACAAACCTTGAAATAGCAATCAGTCGGTCCCTGCTCCCAAAATTGCCCGCAGGGGAATATTACTGGAGTCAGTTGGTTGGCATGCGAGTGACCAATCTACAGGGTGTAGAATTAGGTGAGATACAAGACATCATGCCTACAGGCGCCAATGACGTACTGGTAGTGGTCGGGGAAAAGCGGCATTTAGTGCCCTATATTACCGGTCAATATGTGATAAAAATTGACGATGAAAAACACGCAATCATCGTTGATTGGGACGCGAACTTTTAACCCATGCTACAACTTGGTGTGATAAGCTTACTTCCTGAAATGTTTCTGAGCCTAAAGCTTGGCGTGACAGGTCGTGCTATAGAGCAAGGCCTAGTTAAAATAGGCCACTGGAATCCACGAGATTTTGCCAAAGGTACATACCGGCAAGTGGATGACAAACCTTATGGCGGTGGACCTGGAATGGTCATGATGTACGAGCCCTTACACGATGCTATTATTGAAGCCAAGCGTGTAATGCCAACGCCTTGCAGGAGCATTTATTTAAGCCCTCAGGGGAAAAAAATACAGCAATTTGATTTAAATCAAATTGTAAAGGATGAAACGCCCTTGTTATTTATAGCAGGGCGATATGAAGGCATAGATGAGAGAGTGATCACTCATCTGATTGACGAAGAGTGGTCGCTAGGCGATTTTGTCTTAAGTGGTGGTGAGTTAGCTGCAATGGTGTTCATTGACGCTCTCGTAAGGCTCATACCAGGAAGCTTAGGCCACCATGCTTCGGCAGCGCAAGATTCATTCATGAATGGTTTATTAGATTGTCCGCACTATACAAGGCCTGCCGAAATCAATGGCAGCAAGGTACCTAAGGTTCTATTGAGTGGAGACCCTCGAGAAATAGAGCGCTGGCGGAGAAAGCAATCTTTAGGAAATACGTGGCTTAAACACCCCGAACTTTTAAACAACGTGGCATTGAGTGACCAAGATCAACAATTACTTAGTGCTTTTATAGAAGACCACGCTAACGCTTGTGAAAGTGCTGGTAAGAAATGAAGTTTTATTAGAGGAGCTACTCATGTCGAAGATTATTGATGAGATTAATGCTGAGCAAATGCAAGGCAAGCAAATTCCTGAATTTAGCCCAGGAGATACTGTTTTAGTGCAAGTTAAAGTAAAAGAAGGGACACGTGAACGTTTGCAAGCATTTGAAGGTATTGTGATTGCTAAGCGTAACCGCGGGCTTAATTCAGCTTTTACGGTACGAAAAATTTCCCACAATGTGGGTGTTGAACGCGTTTTTCAAACTTACAGCCCTGTTGTTGACAGCATAACTGTCAAACGTTGTGGTGACGTGCGTCGTGCCAAGTTATATTATTTACGTAATTTAGCTGGAAGAGCT
>JBIIJL010000055.1:0-14830 GCA_044233795.1 Legionella sp.
CTCATAAAAAAGCCGATTGATTGCCTATTAAAAGACAAGAAGTATCAACTTTCAGAACCCCTGCAGGGGTTCTGAAAGTTGTTTATGACGATGTTTTCATACATCAAGCAAGCTTCATCAAAAGTGATTGTGTAGTGATTATACCTAATTACAACTCACCTTTAGCGATGACCATTGCAAGAAACATAGAAGCATACAATCTTAATCCCCAACACAGATTTGATTTACCTCTTCAGCTTAAAGGCACAGCCTACCAAGAGCGAGTCTGGCACACTTTAAAATCAATACCTCCAGGCAATACGACAACCTACGGAGCCCTTGCCAGACAATTACAAACTAGCCCACGTGCAATAGGACAAGCCTGCAAAAAAAACCCCATTGCTCTTTTCATTCCTTGCCACAGGGTTGTCGGCCAAAATAATTTAGGTGGCTTCATGGGGACTCAGCAAGCGCTCCATTACAAGCGCGCGCTCTTACACCACGAAGCAAAATTTGACAACACTTGAAGTGGTCTATACTTAGCTCTAGAAGAATTTAACATTCATCCAATCATTTTGGTGAGATAGGGAGTGCATTATGTCTTTTAGAAAATTATTGACAGGTTTTGTGGTCCTGATTGCCTTTGTATTTTTTTTAAGTCAAACCGCGACATCAGGTGCTTATTTAAACTCTTATCCTACAAAACAATCCGCTGAAGAGCCTGCAAAAAAATCTAAATTGGATCAAGTAAATAAAACGATAAATTCTGTGGGCAAAAATATTCAGTAAATTGATATCGTTATTTGGCCGAACCAACGGAGTGTGTTCTATGAAAAACATCCTATTGCCGATCATACTCAGCACATTACCAAGCACGATTATGGGAGCCAATTGCGATTTAAGTCGTTATCATTGGGACTGTGATATCCCTATGCACATGAAGCCCTCTCATAGCGCACATTCCCTTGTGTATTGTGGCAATCTTTATGGGTACGTCACACAATCTCAGTATCAGCAATTGGCCCGATATCAACGCGCTGATGTGAATATGATTTTGACGGTCGATGGTGAGTACGTTGATAGTCCTTGTGTTCCTGACAGGCGATAATGGTATCATAGCGCTTTAATAACTTTATTGCCTATTCATGCCTAATTATCATCAATTAGAGCTTGATGGAATCCCCATCGAGATTCTACAAAAGCGTATCAAAAACATACATCTACGGGTCTACCCACCCGATGCCCGAGTGGTAATCACCGCCCCTCTTTGGCTTAGCTTAAAACAAATTAAAATCCAACTAGAGGGGAAAAAACAATGGATATCAGCCCAACGAGAGAAAATCCTCCAACAACCCTTTACATCAATACCCACCTTCATCAGCGGAGAGAGCCACTATTTTCTCGGTCGCCCCTACACACTTTCCGTAATTGAAAGCTCAGATGCTTGTGGCATTTCACTCATAGATGAATGTATGATCCTGTCCCTACAACGATCGGCAACGTTAGAAGAAAAAGCATCCCTCGTGAAAAAATGGTATCAAAGCCAAATGGCTAATTTAATTCCACATCTAATTGAGAAATGGCAGCGTGTCATAGGTGTTGAGGTTGCTTCTTGGGGTATTAAATGCATGAAAACACGATGGGGATCTTGTAACACGAGGACTCGACGCATTTATTTAAATCTAGAACTTATCAAAAAACCCAGGCAAAGCTTAGAATATGTTTTGGTACATGAGATGATCCATCTCTTGGAAGCAAGTCATAATCATCGATTTTATGAACTCATGGATCGTTTCATGCATGATTGGCGATCCCATCAAAAGGCGCTCTACCACACTCAGGCTCTTGGATGAATATCAACCAGTCAAAATACCATCAACTCGCCGATAATATCGTAGAACATGGTTTTCATTCTCTTGACAACTTTTTAAATCCGGAGCTTTTTTTCACTCTAAGAACCATTGCAATTCGTCTTCACCAAGAAGGATATTATCAATCAGCCAGAATTGGAAATCATCTGAATAAAACTCAAAACACCTCGGTTCGTAGTGATGTCATTTGCTGGCTTGATAGGCACTCTGAAGAAAAGGCTATTATGGAGTACCTGAAAGCTATTAGAAAAATATCTGACCTTCTTAACCAAACTCTCTTTTTAGGTCTTCATGACATTGAAGCTCATTTTGCAATATATGAGTCAAATCAGTATTATAAAAAGCATCGAGACGTATTTTCCAACAATAACGACCGCAGGATATCGTGTGTGTACTATCTGAATGACGACTGGCAAAAAGAATCTGGCGGACAGCTTAAAATATACAATGAGGATGCTAACCCTTTGGCTTCCATCCTCCCTGTAGGCAACCGCTTAGTTGTCTTCAAAAGTAACCTCATCCATGAAGTCTGTGCGGCCTATCGAACTCGTTGTAGCATAGCAACATGGTTTAAAGTACGTCCTACAGTACAACGCTAAATATCACCTAGGATACCATCATGCAGCTGAGATTGTTGTCACTCATCCTCCTCGGGCTATTATGCACCGCGGCCCGTGCTTTAACCTTACAGCAGGAAATTGATGGGCTCATCCAGAAACATCTTCCTAATGCTACCACTGCAGTGTTGGTCAAGGAGGCCCTTTCAGGAAAAGTAATCTATAGTAGAGGAGCTAATAAATTACTCTCTCCTGCAAGCACAACCAAACTGTTAACCGCATTGGCCGCAATCACACAATTGGGGCCTGAGTTTCGTTATACCACCATGTTATCAAAAGCCGGCAATAACCTCTATTTGACCTTCACAGGCTCGCCGGCCTTTGATACAACCGCATTAAATCAACTCTTCAATGCCCTTAATCACAAAACGATCAAAGGTAATCTCATCATAGACGCTTCTTTATTCAAAGCACCATTTTATGCCAGAGCGACGAGTTATGATGATCTAGGGTGGTATTTTGCTGCACCAAGTAGCGCTATCATGCTCAACGGCAATCAAATTGCCTATGAGGTTTTTACATCAAAAACATTAGGACAACCCATCACGCTCATCCCAACCAAAAGAATGATCAGCCCGTTAACTATCGAAAATCATGTCACAACAGTAAGCCTTGATGATGCAAAACATCACTGTGACCTTGAACTTGAAATAAAATCTTTGAATACGTTGCATTTATATGGTTGCTTAGCCAAGAGAGAGCGCCCTTACACCATGCAATTTGCGATCTCAGATCCCTATTTGTATGCAAAAGAACTACTATCAACCATCTTAAAGCAGCATCAAATCCAACTTCAGGGGCACATCGTTCAGGGCAATACCCCCAAAGGGGCTGAGGTAATTGCAAGCCATCAATCCGACACCTTACCGGCTATTCTAAAGCACATGCTAGAAGAATCAGACAATCTCTATGCAGATAGCCTTACTAAACGTTTAGGAGATGCGCTTTATAAACAAGGTAGTTATAAAGAAGGGGCTTATGCAATTAAAACCATCTTAGGCCAAATATATCATTTGGATCCAAATAGCTATGTGCTCACAGATGGCGCAGGTTCACGCTATAATCTGATTAGCGCAACATTTATTGTCAACCTGCTCGAGAATGTTTATCATCATGACAAGCTAAAAGCACTATTTCTCTCCTCTTTACCCGTTATGGGTATGTCAGGCACATTAAAAAGCAGGATGAAAGGCACTCTGTTGAGAAATCATGTCTTTGCCAAAACAGGCTCAATGCATGATATTTCAGCACTATCGGGTTATCTTAAAACAAAGCATGGCATGCTCTTGATCTTTTCTATAATAAGCAATGACGTCGAAGATCTAAGAGCTGCTCGAGCACTCGAAGAGGACATCCTCTTACGGATTTTTTAAACTAAAGATATCGACTACAAATGAATGAGCCAACCTACTATCTTTCATGTATACTAAAAATTTTAAGATAATTTAATTCTATGAACGCTCTTGAGATACATCAATTATGTAAAGTCTATGATAATGGCGTTGAGGCTCTAAAAGGTGTCAATTTATCTGTAAAAACAGGGGATTTTTTTGCTTTACTTGGTGTAAATGGTGCGGGCAAATCCACGACCATTGGAGCCATCACCACTCTATTAAATAAAACCTCTGGGCGCATCCTCATTCACGGTTTTGATTTGGACCAACAGCCCCAATCTGCAAAAGCTCATTTAGGGCTAGTACCACAAGAATTAAATCTTAATATTTTTGAAACATGTACCAATATTTTAATTAACCAAGCTGGGTTTTACGGTATTGATTATCGTCAAGCTAAAATAGAAGCAGACCGACTCCTAAAACAACTAGGACTATTTGATAAACGTAATACTATCGTGCGCCATCTCTCTGGTGGCATGAAACGTCGATTAATGATCGCTCGGGCGTTAATTCACCGCCCCAAAATTCTCATCCTTGATGAACCCACTGCTGGAGTGGATATTGAAATTCGTCGCAATATTTGGGATTTTCTATCCAAAGCCAACCTAGAAGGCACCACTATCATTCTTACCACACATTATTTGGAAGAAGCAGAGCAATTGTGTAAAAATATCGCTATTATTGACGGAGGTCATATTATTGAACATACCTCCGTTCAAGCATTACTTAAAACGCTAAGCCACCAGACTTTTCTCTTTAATACAATGGAACCTATCGATATTCTGCCTGATCTAGAACCCTTAGAAGGCCTAAAAATTGATGCAAATACTTTTGAACTACGCATCGAAAATCGCTTCACCTTGAACGATGTATTCAATATTTTGAATCACAAAGGCCTTCGTATTCACAGTATGAGAAATAAAACCAATCGCTTAGAAGAACTCTTTTTGGACTTGATTCACCATGACGCTTAAACAACAATGTATCGCCTTATATACTCTTGTTAGACGCGAATGCATACGCATGTTTCGCATTGGAACACAGGTGTTTTTACCCCCGGTTATCACCACCACACTATATTTTTTGGTTTTTGGCAGTGTGATAGGCGGAAGAATAGGCCTCATTCAAGGTTACAGTTACCCAACGTTTATTGCCCCAGGTTTAATCCTGATGGCAGTTATTACTAATGCATACTCCAACGTTTCTACATCTTTTTTTGGCGCTCGCTTTCAAAAATATGTTGAGGAAATGTTGGTAAGCCCCATGCATTATGGATTGATTCTACTAGGCTATACATTGAGTGGCATAGTACGCGGCATCATTGTTGCGGCCCTTATCTATTTCGTGGCATGTTTTTTCATAGAAGTTGACTTTAGACACTTACCACTAACCTTCCTTGTTGTAACCTTAGTCGCAGCCTTGTTCTCGCAAGCAGGTTTCACCAATGGCCTTCTGGCACGCACATTTGATGATGTAGCATTGATTCCAATCTTCGTACTCACGCCTCTAACCTATTTGGGAGGGGTCTTTTATTCAACAACCATGTTACCCCCGATCTGGCAAAAAATTTCTTATTTTAACCCCATACTCTACATGGTGAATGCCTTAAGGCAAGCCATGCTTGGTCATCAGGAAGTCAATATGATCATGGCAATGACTATTATTTGCCTCATTTTGCTACTTCTCACAGGTCTTAATTTATTTTTACTTAAGAAAGGAATAGGACTCAGAGATTAAAAGCTACTAATTTCCTGAATCCTGTCATCGATAGATACCCGCCTATCGACTCGAGGGGCAAGATATAGACAGCCTATTGAATACACAGTCCACGTTCACCAAGTGGATACCTCAGGGATGCTTTAGGCGTCTTAGTACTCGCTAAGCTTGCTCACGTCATCCACAATCTAGTGTCCAAAATTCTTAATGTTGGCTGGCCAATGAATGCTGTCTATAAGTAGATTATAGTATGCGTTTTGGCAGATAGCCAATTTTAGTCTCTTCCAATACAAAATGAGCCTGAAATTAAGAGAGCGGTTAATTAACCCCAACTATCTACCCAATTAATTCTCATGGATACTCTCGAAATAATAGGGGCTGTTGACATTTGATCCTCCGGTCGCCGACGAACCGCGGTTTATCCGGCGTTGTTGCATATATCAAAAGCTACGCCAGCGCCCCAGGGGGCTGTTTAAAAAACAGCCCCACTATCGGGTAATCCCAGTTTATTCATCTTATTAATAATCCTGCATCGTATAGCTAGGTCTGTATGATGAGAGATATAGTCACCTTAGCATATGACTAAATTTAAATTCTCTTCTAGGGAATTTCCAATGTTATTGTCTGGACAATCCTAACATTGGAAGCTCCCTAGAAGAGTCGTTACTTGATAGATTATCGATTGATCGTATAATTTGGATTATCTTCTTCACCCCCAGGTCTTCAAACCATATGTCTGCATTAACTCAACAAGAAATCCTAAGGTATAGCCGCCACTTACCTGTGATTGGGCTAGAGGGACAAACTAAACTATCCAGAGCGCGCGTGCTTTGTGTAGGCGCAGGTGGGCTGGGTTGTCCTGCACTTCAGTACCTTGCTGCAGCAGGCATTGGTACCATTGGTGTCATGGATGGGGATGTGGTAGAAATAAGTAATTTACAACGTCAAATTCTTTTCACAGATATTGATATTGGGCATCAAAAAGTTGCGGTGGTTGGTGCGCGATTACAAGCCATGAATCCAACACTCACCCTTCACACTTATCCCTTCTTTTTTTCAGAGCAACATCAATCCATATTGACCGAATATGATGTCATTTTGGATGCGACTGATAATTTTAAGGCCCGTTACTTGCTCAATGCTGCTTCAAGAGCGCATAACATTCCCTTGGTTTCTGCTAGTATTTATCAATTTTGCGCTCAAATCAGTGTATTTAATCATCAGGGGGGGCCTTGTTATCAATGCTTATATCCAAGCCCTCCCCCAACTGATACCTCACCCAATTGTGCCATAGCTGGTGTCCTTGGCATATTGCCAGGTGTTGCTGGGACGCTTCAAGCAACAGAAACGATTAAAATGATTTTAGGATTTGAAAAAACCCTCTCTGGAGTCATGTTATGTTTTGACCTCTTATCAATGCGCTTTCATCAAGTTATCATCCCAAAACAAAATTGTGACATGCATCCGACCCAAAATCCGCAACCCCGGAAGATGACGCTTGATGACACAGTACCAACAGTAAGCCCCAAAGAGCTATACCAATATATACAAAAAGATAATATCGATTTGGTCGATGTAAGAGAGCCCTATGAGCGTGAGATCTGCCATATTGGAGGTAAGCTTGTACCCTTTTCAACCTTTGAAAATCACTTAAACGTTTTTAATAAAGAAAAACCCATCATCTGCTATTGTAAGACTGGTACAAGGAGCGCAAAAGCCGCCCTCTTATTGTTAGGCGCAGGCTTTAAAGACGTATGTTCACTTGAGGGTGGGATCTTACAATACCAAGAGACTGTCGATCCCACCCTCATGCGTTATTAAATCACCCCCTCTCAGAATTCTGCATGACCAATAGTTTGAACTACCGCAAACCTCCATGACAATTTTGGATGATGGTAATTTAACAATGAGCTCTGACAAAGACGTCCGATTTACCTTTTTACTAAATATCTTTTTTCTACGCTCATTAACCACGTTTGTCTGAAACACATCTTTTGCCAAATCTATTCCTAATACGCTAACATAGTCGATAGCATTGCCCTAGATTTAACTAACAGATTTTAAGATATGGAGCATCTTTACTTGGAGCGTTGAATGAACTCTGTCAAAGCACGCCTTACCGTTTATCGATTAAAAACAGCTTTACAATCGCTAATTGCAATTTATCGTTTGCCACAGGAGCATATCGATGCATTTCTTGGTGCCTACGAGCTATTTGACAAGACATTGCTTGAAGAAAACGATGAGATAAAAGTCATCCACTACTACCGTGTGCTTAATCATCTCTGTGCAATTGGTGAGGTGGAAAAAATGTACATTCCAGCGGCGATCGACGTTTCCAAAGGGATCTTCGAAAATCAGATATTATTTGAAACAAAAATGAGTCGCGACTTAAGCATTAAGTCTCAAGATAAAGTATTAGATATTGGCTGTGGCAGAGGAAGAGTAGCGGCGCATCTTGCCTCCATCACGGGTGCTAAAGTGATTGGTCTTAATATTGATGAAGTGCAATTAAACAGTGCTCACAAATTTGCAAGTATTAGTGGGCTCTTAGATAATTGCTTCTTCTTAAAAGCAAGCTTAAATGATCCATTTCCATTTACTGATGCTTATTTTGATGCCCTCTACCAAATTCAAGTGCTCACTTATTCAAAAAATAAAGCCCAGACATTTGCTGAGATGTATCGTGTTCTAAGACCTGGTGGAAAGCTCTCCTTCCTAGACTGGGTCTTGTTAGATAAATTTGAACCTGAGTCAAAGCATCATCGCAACTTATTAAAAAGTATTAAGCCCCTGATTGGCGCAGTTGATACCCCGACTGCCCATGACATCAAACATGGATTGGAACGCGCTGGGTTTAATATTTTAATTAGTCAAGATGCAAGTGTTGGCGGGCACCAAGCAGACCTCATTGCAAAAGCTGATAAGTTCTTCAATCACACAAAAAAAGTCATCCACTCAATGACTAAACTAAGACTGATTCCACAGCATTTCAGGGTGCTCATTGATAGATTCACCCAAGATGGTGAAGCCTTCATCGAAGCGGATCGTCTAGGTATTGTGACTACAAGCTTTCAAACGGTTGCAGAGAAACCACTTGATTGCGTCAACTGATGACATCCATTAGGTCAAAAAATATCTTCGAGATCTATATTTATACCAATAGTTGTATTATAATCCTTGGTAGTTGCAAGTGAATCAAGGCACAAATATGCTTAGAGAAAATCAGCGCAAAATTTACAATCAAGCCTGTGCGGAAGACATGCTTGAAAAAGCTGCCGCCTTATGTGGTAAATCCATTAGCTTCATCTATCCAAAAGAGGTTACTGATGACCAAGTCGATTTAAGTGCAGCATTTATTGGCAGTGGAGATGGACAAGTACAATACTGGTATACAGGGAAGTCTAAAGAAGGCTTCACAAGCAGTTTGCGCACCCTCAACAAGGCAAAAGTATATTTTCTGCGGACGGGCCAAAATAATCGGCCAGGCCATTGGCAGACGGTCTATTTTAGCGCGGAGGATGGCGGTTGGCTCAGTTATTCGAGCGAAAACAATCATATTAAACTAACAATCAATGATGCTCTAACCACTGAGGGAGAGTCATTGCTTGCACCCTTTGCAGATTGGGGAAACAATGATGGACAGTACTCGTTTTTGGTAGTTGAAGCCTCTGACCATATTCTCATCAAGGCGTCCAACTTTTTGTTTGATTGCAGAATGTTTGGCCATGAGCAGGCTCTTGAAAATTCATTTAGCTCCACACACGCTGCCTTCTATAAATCACTTTTCTTACAAGGTGTTAATGAAAAATTCATAGAGCTATTCGACGAGCTTAAAATGAAAACTAATGCCCTTATAGATAAGGGACGTAAAAACAACACCAACCATCTGAAATATACCAACGTCAAACTCGCTGCTGAAAAATTAGTTTCCTGTTTAGAGCAAGCGCAAAATAAATTTTTTAGCCAGGATATCATCACCCTTAAATCTTTTGAGGACTTTAAAGGCAGATGTAATGCCGCAATAACCGAAGCGGAAAAAGAATTTAAGAACCATCGCGGATGGCATGCACTTCACCCCATGTTAAAAGGTCTCTTAGGCATACTCGCGGGGATAACGATTATCCCCGCGTTGGTTGTGCAGCTCATATCAACACATGGTTATACCGCCACTTTTTTCAGTTGCGATACCAAAACTGATGCATCAATAAAATTACAATCTTTTAAAGAAAAAACAGAACGTTTATTGTTAAATGTGAACACATCGTCTTGTATGAAGGCGTCTTAATTTTGCCTTAATGTTCATCTGGTATTCTGCATCTCTTGTTTCTATCTAATTGCTTTAGAAAGTGGAGTGTGCTCATGCCAAGAATTTTCTCTACCGACGATACAATCCTATTGCCCGACTTTTCTGACCTCATCCGAAGCAAGTACGCTAGCGCAATGACTCTCGCTGAACAAATTGACAGCGCGCGCGTACAAAGAGTTATTCGTTTATTTCAAAAAGCGATGCTTCATGGCGTCACCCTCGACAAAATTTTAGGGGAAAAAAGCACTGAAGCGGATAAACAACCCCGTGTCCTTGCTACAATTATCCTCATTATAGAGATCGTAGCAGAGTTTGGTAGCGATGGTGGCATAGGACGGATACCTCACTTAAGACAAGAAATGTCTAACATCCAATCCTATCTTGCCACACTTCAAAAATTCATTCGGCACGAATGCCGGGAACTCACACCCCATGAAGTCTTAAATGAAATTCCAAGCATTTTACTTCCCATCGTGACAAAATTATACCACTTGGCAGATTGTTACTGTCAGACAGTCCTCATCGATAAAAAGAGCTTCGTCTCCACAATGGATAGGCTCCCTAGAGATAAACCTTTACAGATTCATCGATTAATAGATAAACATGCTAGAGGAATGGATGAGCAATCAGACACTAGTCTCGCGATTTTTATAAAGCAATATAACGATGAGTACTTTCATCATCTTCTACCTATCTATATCAATCTACTTACGTCAAAGCGAAGTTCGCCTGAAAATAAAATACGAATTCTTGGATATATCTGGATTCGTATTTATGAAGACATCCATTCTGGCCTCGGGTTGTACTCATCAGAAAGAGCGCAGAATGTGCGCAAAAAATTTACAGACAGCGCTTCTAACAGTGGATATGCTGTTTTGAGACATCTTTTCGTCCATGCGATAGAGCATGAGCGTTTAAACGATGAATTTGAAATTTTTCTAACGACCAAGCGTCAGATGCTCCTGGAACTTGGTATCAAACTTGTGCAAAGGGTTTTTGATGATATTTATAGCGAGGATCATTCAAAAACATCTCTTCTCCTTGACCAAATCTCTACATTTTGTGAGGAAACTATCCATAAATGCAAGCTAGGAATTGATCTAAGAGTACCATTTTCAAGTGCCACATTACGCCAGGTGGCTATAGAGCATAGTCACTTTGCCACTTCTAGCAAATATCTGATCAAACAACTACGGACACTTCAGCGTGATTTTGAATGCTTCTTTGCAGGCCTTACCAAAGAAGACCAACGTCATTTATTTGGAACATCCTTTCTAAAGCTTAACCCGTGTTTGCAAGAAAAATATGTCCTTATCATTACATTTATTCACCATTTTGGAATATATTATGGCTCTTTATTAAAAGACGAAATATTTCAAGTGGTTAACGAAGCTGCCAAGGATATTGGAGGTATCGACAACTTAGACGACCAACTCGCATTGATACGCGATATCACCATAGATTGCATTGTGGTTCGAAACAAATCTGTTCATCTTGGCATTGAAAGTGATATAATGAACATGGCGTACCGGATAAAGGCAGAAGGTACGTTTGTGATTGACGCATTTTGTGAGGCTGTGCATCAACTGGATGATGGTATGCACGTTAGCCAAACGTTCCAGCAAACGAGAGCCCATAAACCATGAAGCGAAACTTAACAGCCATTGTGAGATTGATATTTAAAATATCCTCTCTTCATTAATTTAAGGTGGAATTAAAATTATGAAAAAACAACGACCCTTTTTTGCTGAGAGAAATACCACTCTTGCTAATCTTGAAAATACTGCTAAAGCTATTTTAATTCAACATGGGTTTGACGTGAGAACAAGATTCAGATTCGAGCATCAAGAACAATGTTGTTCAACCATCATTTATGTTGACAGACCAGATCAAGTTGACGCATACGCACGACTAGCGATTAAAAAAACATTAAATGATCTCGGTAACGCATACAAAATATCACTTACGCTATCTTATATACCCTCTGATGTAAGCGAAGCAGTTGCGTCCAACCCAGGTCGATTACCTACTCGTTAATACAACCCAATTAGGTACAATAGATAGATAACAATAGTTCTATTGTTGTGCGTAAATTATCTGCTTTTTTCAACCACCAAGGCAGCGTGTTAAAAACCTTCTCTTAAATTTGGGAGCAAATACTTTTATCCTTTTGCCTGATATAGATCCCAAGGATACAAACCAGAACAGCGCCAAGTCCTGCGCAAAGGGGAATAAACGCTAATGCGAATTGGTAAACTGCGACACTGTACTGTTTAACACCTTCCTGATTCACAACTCCAGTCCATCGCAATTTTACCATTCTTCCAATGATGGTATGAAAAAAAGAGCCCCCCGAGCATATTGATACAATTTAGAAACGCAATGGTAACACCTAGATATTGAGATTTAACCAAAAAAGCGCCTGCGGAAAAGATACTCACCGGATAGCAACATAGAATCCCTATTCCAAACAGCAAACAAGTCAATGAAAGCCAAGCGGCTACTGCCTCCACTAACAAAACCCAAAAACCAACATCAGGCCAAAACAACAAACTGCAATCATGACATAATCCCCATACCTCTTGCTCAAAAAGGCCAATAACGGCGTGTCATTCTTAATTGATTGCAGAGCAATTTCAAATTTTGCTGCCGATGACCATTTTTTGTTTTTTGCCATAATAACTTCCAAACTAAGGGCTATTATCTCCTAAATTTTTGAATTTTGGTGGTCTGAATAGTTGGGGTCATTATAAAAAGCGTGGAATATCCTGCTCTTGATATCCCTGAAACGCCGTGACAGCTGGCCTAGTGATAAGGCTTGCTAGTGATTTCATAAGAATAACAAAAGATAGCACAGAGGTTAGGAACGCCGCTATCATATATAGCGCTCCATTTCGAACATGCATTTTTTGGTCTTGTTCAAAAAGGTCCACTTGGATACCAAGAGCAATAGCCCCTTCAAAAAGAGCTAAACTTAGAAGTGCCGCGGAGGCAATGTTTAAGGCCATTGGAGCTACACTGGCTCCCATGACCTCATCAAAATAATCGTAGCCATCACGGAGGGGATCAAAAACAGTGATATGCCTAGCTAAGGTATGGACTAAATAAAATAAATCATTTTTTTCCAACACTTTCACGACATCTTTCTCTATTGACTGTTCCAAATATAACAGGTGATCAAAATAATTCTGAAAAAAATTTTGCTTTTTATTCGGTTTTTTGGAGATGGAGCGAGATGTCTGATTAAAAAATTTGAAGGTCATGTCACGCCTTATGTTAAAGTTTGAATACAATTGGCATTGTATATCATATATATTATTAAAAATATCCAGTGGCAAATTATACCTTTTAACATCAATAATAATGACAAAACAGCGCATACTCTTACCGTGCACAAAGCAGTAAAACGAGTGTCTTATGAGGCAAGGTAAATAGGCCATTTATGTTACTTATACCCAATTTAGTTTAATTCCATATCTATTTCATGCTAGGCTGTTTAAATAAGCGAAAGTAGTCGACTGATTTGGAGTGTTTTTTAAAAAAGGAGAACTAATGATAAAACCGATCATGGGTAGTATTTTAATTTCGTTCGGGGCTTTATGTTATGCCGTCTCAGAACCTTCCTTGTTATTAAAACCCCTAAATCCTGACTGTATTGGTGTGACTGGGCCCAACTTTCTATCTGGCGATGGAAGCTCAGGAAATCCTTACTTAATTTGTACCAAAGAGCAGCTAAATCGATTAAGTGCCGATGCTAGTTTATTAACAAATAATTTTAAATTAGGCAATAATTTCAGTTATTTGGGTGAAAGTTTTTATGTAATTGGAAACATTAATTCGCCATTTGAAGGTTCATTCAATGGGGATAATTATGCTTTATCGAATCTAAATATTGTCGATAGAAATGGAGGATTTCGTTATTTAGGTATTTTTGGTTATAGTCAAAACGCCGCAATATCAAATCTGGTAGTCAATGGTCTTACGATTTCATCATTTGATACTTACCAAACAGGCGGACTCATTGGAGAATCACATGATACCACGATTGATAAAGTCCGGTTGTCAAATATCAATGTAACAGCTACGGATTTTTCTGGTGGCTTTATTGGGGCGGCTTACGATACAGTCATTACGAACTCTGGCGTTCAAGGAGAGGTTCGAGTGAATTTCGGTTCTGATGCCGTGGGAGGGCTTATCGGAGAAGCGCAAAGAGTTAATATCTCGATGAGTTACAGTAAAACTAATATTCGACAAATTGATACAACAGATTTTGGTGTCTCTTACGTGGGTGGTTTGTGTGGTCTTATGCAGAATAGTCAAGTCACAGATAGTTACGTTTTAGGGGACATTGATTTTTCTAAAGTAACAACTCCCGGTCAACCTTGGAGCCCCAGTGGAGTAGCTGGTGTTACACCTTCTATTGCTGGTACAACCATTACGAATGTATTTTATGCCGGTCGATTCATAAACCTTACGCATGTAAGTTCCTTGGGAGGTGCCGCGTCTTATGGTGGGGGCACTGTTAGCAATTTATTTTGGGATACGACCCTGTCAAATTACATGCTTAGTGCGGCAGGCACAGGACAATCCACGGCAACAATGAAGGCTCCTTCATTTTGGCTTAGCGCAGGATTTAGTCCTATGAAATGGAGCATCAAAAAGAACGCCTACCCCAAACTCATCTGGGAATAAAATTTTGTGATTATATTTACACACCCATATTTTTAAATATGGGTGAACCCCATTTGCGTCACAAGCCCTATTTGAATTTACAGAAAGAATAATACACTACCAGCGCTGGTTATGTCCGTAAAATACTGTAAATTCGGGATGACAAATTAGGAATTGAGTCATCGCTAAAATTCGGTACTATTGAGTTGTGAGTAACAATAACAACCGAGGAGAATAGCGATGACGGATTACAATGTTACCGTAGGCAAAGAA